>JALVEG010000527.1 GCA_027031145.1 Saprospiraceae bacterium
AGAAATAGGATCTATCTTTATAAAAAGTGATGTAAACCAACGCATTGTACTCATATACATATATGACACCAATGCTCTCATTTTTGGATCCAGTATCATATATAAGATAGCAGCTAAAACAAGAATTATCACTGCAAGGCCTAATGTATTTTGAGCAAATAATAAAATCTGTGGCAGATATTTCACAAACAACCATCCTCCTCCAATCAATATACCGGCCAAAAATATACCTCCGGTCATACCTTCAGGTCTCTGCCAAAATGATTTTGTCTTAATAGTCTTTTCCATTTTTATTTAATTATTTAATATAAGTCTTTATTTTTTCTACATCAGAGGATATTTGCGATGAGATCTCACTTAATGCTTTTTTGAATCCCGATTTGATCTTTTTCACTTTTAGTCCTGCTTGTTGCAATTCCTCTTTTAAGTTAACTATTTGTTTTTCGTGTGCTTCTATTTTTTTCTGAAGTTCCTGTAATTGAACTTTCTCTTTTTGTAAAACAGATTCCAGTTTTTCCAGTTTTTCTCCTCTTTCCGCTAGTTTAACTTTAGCACTATTATTCAATGACTCATTAAACCGGATATTTTCATTTTCCAGTACCTGCAAATAATGATTAGCACTTTTAAGCAACGAATCCTTATCAACATTCATTGTTTTGGCTAATGTATATGCCGTAATGAAAAGTTGTTTTTCATCATTACCGAGATTTTGCTTTTTTAAGTTATTGATACTTTGCTTAAATTCAAGATAATCATATCCCTCAATATTAGCCTGTTCTATTGCTTTGAAAAGAATATCTACAAATTTGGATTTTTCTTCCTTCCCGACAGAAACATCATCGTCAGAATTATCTTGCAAGGTTTTCGATTTGGAATGAGATTTATCATCAAGAGGTTGCGGGCTGCCTTCATCATCCTCGACAACAAATAAAGATTTTAATTTCTTCAATATACTCATACAGGTACTTAATCTAATTTGATTACAAAAATAATAAAATATTATATTTAATGCATTTTATAAGCTTAATATTTCATTTTTTTATTACAAAATTAGTTTTTTAATCCAAATCTCTAAAAAATTGTCTTAGATCCGTTGCATCTTTAGGATCCATTTTCCCTGCCAATATTAATCGCAGATCTCTTCTTCTGGTAGCTCCTTCATATCTTTTTACTTCATCCTCAGTCAGAGGAACAACAGGTCTGATCCTCGCAGGTCTCATCGTCTTTGAATCCAATGCCACAAAAGTAAAATAGGCATTATTGCTTTTCTTTGGAATATCAGATGGAATACTACTTGTAAATACTTCAAGAAATACTTCAACTGAGGTATTAAATGCTCTGGTAACCTGGGCATTAATAGTTATCACATCACCGACTTTTATCGCTTCCTTAAAAGATACATTATCCACAGAAACAGTTACCACATTGCTATTGGCATGCTTGGCAGCACAAATACCCGCAGCGATATCCATCCACCTCATAAGATTTCCTCCCATCAGATTTCCAAGGGGATTAGTATCGTTAGGCATTATCAATTGCGTATAAACCGTTTTTGATTCCGCGACAGTTTTACCTTCTATTTTATGCGACATAATTATTTTATTTAATTCAAAAAATTCTTATCTACTCAGGTTAATTTTTTAGTAATAACAAATTGAAATACACCGAAACATCGAATTAGCATAATAATATTTTCAAAACTTTCTATTTAGAACCCTTTCCTGTTTCCCTTAAAAGGGAAATGATAATTGAGAAAATATTATTATGCTACCAACACTCAGACACTCAACAAATTAAACTACCTCATTTACAAAAATTCAAGTCAAACACTTCTTTAAATTTTTGTTTGACATTCTTTTTAACATCCTCAAAATCCACTTTTTTGCCCAATTCTTTTTCTATCGAGGTTACATCCTTATTT
>JALVEG010000528.1 GCA_027031145.1 Saprospiraceae bacterium
TGTATCTGAATGTGAAATAGTGATGAGTGGTCAAATAGAACCACATTTAGTCCTAAACTTCATCAATTATCCTAAATTTCCTCTTGACGAAGATGTTTTAAAAATGGAAATTGAAGAATTAACAAAAAAAATTGCTTTACAATTCAAACAAAACAGGGTTGTTATTGAATACCTGGATGAAACAGTGATGTTTGAACAAAATGATAATATCGATCCGAGAATTGCACCCGATAATTCATAATACTATAACTAAAAAAGGCTACCAATTATGGTAACCTTTCATGTGGGCGATGAGAGACTCGAACTCCCGACCCCCTGGGTGTAAACCAGGTGCTCTGAACCAACTGAGCTAATCGCCCTTTATTAAAGCGAGTGCAAAGGTAAAAGAAAAATATTTATTTACAAATAATTTAATATTTTTTTTAGTAGAATTCTTATTTAATTTATGGTTATTGGCTAAAATAATTCATTATTCCGTTTTAATCAACTTATTAGTTTGTCAATTTAATCCTAATTCCTACCTTTGCCCCCTCAAAATCAAAAAAATAAAAATGTCAGAAGAATTATTTAAAAAATTGGTTTCACATGCCAAGAAATACGGTTTCATTTTTCAATCAAGCGAGATTTATGACGGATTAAGTGCGGTTTATGATTATGGTCCTTATGGTGTTGAATTGAAAAATAATATAAAAGAATATTGGTGGAAGTCCATGGTCCAGATGCACGATAATATAGTTGGTATCGATTCAGCTATTTTTATGCATCCCAAAACATGGAAAGCATCAGGACATGTTGATGCATTTAATGATCCGTTGATCGATAATAAAGATTCTAAAAAGAGATATCGTGCAGATGTTTTGATAGAAGATCATATTGCCAAGATCGAAGGTAAGATAAATAAAGAGGTTAATAAGGCAAAAAAACGTTTTGGAGATGACTTTGATGAGGAAAAATTCAGAGCGGAACATCCAAGAGTACAAAAATATCTCACACAGATAAAAGAGATCCAGGAAAGAATGGGTGCATCTTTGAGTGCAGGGGATCTTGAAGATATAAAATTGTTGATAGAAGAACTCGGAATAACAGATCCGGCATCTGGTTCGAGAAACTGGACAGAAGTAAGACAATTTAATCTGATGTTCAATACCCAGTTGGGAAATATATCGGGAGAAGAAGGAAAATTGTACCTGAGACCTGAAACAGCTCAGGGTATTTTTGTTAATTTCCTGAATGTTCAGAAAACAACAAGGCAAAAAATACCTTTTGGTATAGCTCAGATCGGAAAAGCTTTCAGAAATGAGATAGTAGCCCGTCAGTTTATTTTCAGAATGAGAGAATTTGAACAAATGGAAATGCAATATTTTGTTCAACCCGGCAAAGAGATGGAATGGTTTGACTACTGGAAAGAACACAGAATGAAATGGCACAAAGCTCTTGGAACAAGTGATGATAAACTCAGATATCACGATCATGATAATCTGGCTCATTATGCCAATGCTGCCGTGGATATTGAATTTAAGTTTCCGTTTGGCTTCAAAGAATTGGAAGGAATCCATTCGAGAACAGATTTTGACCTTAGCAGTCATCAGGAACTCAGCGGAAAAAAATTGCAGTATTTTGATCCCGAAATGAATGAAAATTATGTTCCTTATGTGGTGGAAACATCTATCGGTGTTGACAGAATGTTTCTTGCAGTAATGACCAATGCTTATACCGAAGAAATGGTTCCTGATGCCTCAGGAGGTGAAGCCGAAAGAGTGGTTTTGAAAATACCGGCTGCTCTTGCACCGATCAAGGCTGCGGTTTTGCCATTGGTGAAAAATAAAGAAGAATTGACTACAAAAGCAAAAGAAGTATTTGATAAATTAAAGCTGTTTTTTAATATCCAATATGATGAGAAAGATGCTATTGGAAGAAGATACAGAAGACAGGATGCTATCGGAACTCCTTTTTGTATTACCATCGATTTTGAAACTCTTGATGATAATACGGTAACAGTGAGGGAAAGAGATTCTCTTGATCAGGATAGAATGCATATAGATGAATTGGCTCATTATCTTGAAAAACATACAAACATTTCCACATTATTGACAAAATTAATTTAAAATATAATTTATATGAAAGTTGCAATACCAACTACAGACAAAAAAACAATTTTCGGACATACAGGTCATGCTGATTATTTTCTGGTTTTAACAATTGAGGATAATAAGATAATCGATCAGGAATTCAGAAGAAACCCGCATTCTGAGGAAGAAGGACACGGAGATGTTCCCGATCATGAACCGGGTTCAAACCATAATGACCACGATCATCATCATGACCATGATCATAGTAATAATCATATGCACCATAATGAAAATGCACATGATATTATGATCGAAAAGATCAGTGATTGCAAATATTTTATAGTCAGGCATGTAGGCAGAAGATGTGCTCCGTCATTGAAAAAATTCAATATTAAACCATTGCTGGTAAAAGGACATGGGGAAATTTTCATCGAGGAAGTATTGCCGGAGGTAGTTAAATTACCGGTAGAACAATAATAAAAATTTAAACAGATGAAACATTTTTTAAGGATATCTTTTTTACTGTTTTTAGTATTCACTTTAAATACCTCTTTTGCTCAAAAGGAATATGATTCTCCTTATAAATGCGTTTCAAATCATTTAAATTACTTAAATCAGAATCAACCTAAATTAGCTGCCAGATCATTTTTTGTTACGAAAGATACAGCCAAGGCTATCGAACTGGCAATTAAACTTAAGAAAGTATATGACGGAATGGGACTTTTTGTTCCGGTAAATAAAATTCCCGATAATCCTGATTATACCGATAGTTTGTCAAAAAAACACAGGTATGTTATTTTGCCTGAAAGATTACCTGATATTTATGTTGAAAAGATAAATAACAATTGGTACTATTCACCGGATTCTTATGACGAAATAATCAGGTTATATAATGAAGTATATCCTTTTGGTGATGATCTGTTAGAAAAGATAATCCCTTCTTTTGGCGATAAAAAGGTGCTTGGATTAT
The DNA here is from genome assembly GCA_027031145.1 of Saprospiraceae bacterium. GTDB lineage: Bacteria > Bacteroidota > Bacteroidia > Chitinophagales > Saprospiraceae > JADJGA01. Next base: position 3,040 of record JALVEG010000528.1, read on the forward strand.
TTATCTGGCAATATATCGGATTATTGGCAATAATTGTTCTTTCGGTACTATTGTATTTTATATTTCTTAAGATATTTAAACCTATATTGGTATTTATTCTGGATAAAATCCTTAAAAAGCATCTTGATCTGCCTGTAAAATATCACAAGACCACAAGGATCATCAGTTTGCTTTTGGTTTTTTATTTTATGAAATATGCTTTTGCATTACTCGAATTTCCTATTAAAATATCTTCATTTCTTATCACTTCTTTGGATATTGTAAATGTTGTTTTATTCAGTTTTTTAATATACAGGATTGTTGATATTGTATTGGCATTTTTATCTTCTGTTGCTAAAACCACTTCCAGCAAAATGGATGATCAGGTATTGCCGATAATCCGACAAATAGTTAAAATATTGATTATAACCGGAGCTATTATAAAAATATTGATACTATTGAATATCAATGTTACGGCTCTTATTGCCGGTGTTTCTATCGGAGGTCTGGCATTGGCTTTGGCAGCTCAGGATACGGTAAAAAACCTTATCGGATCGTTGATGATATTTATAGATAAACCGTTTCAGGTAGATGACTGGGTGGAAATCGATAATATGGCCGGTACCGTTACCGAAGTCGGGTTCAGATCTACGAGGATAAAGCAACTTGACACTTCAATTATTTCAATACCTAATGGGATTATTTCAAACAAGGCATTAACAAACAAAGGATTGCGTGTTTTCAGACTTTTTGAAACCACTATTGGTGTTACTTATGATACTCCGAGATTGCATTTGCAATATTTTATTGAAGGTCTGAGAAAGATAGCGATAAAACATGAGCTGATCTCTGAAAATTATTATATCTATTTAAAAGATTTAGGAGATTTTTCGATTAATATTCTTTTCCGTGTATATCTGAAAACCAATGATTATAAACAGGAATTGGCATTGAAGGAAGAGATCACTTTTTTGATAATGGAATTGGCAGAAACGCTGAATGTAAGATTTGCATTTCCTTCACAAACTCTGTATGTTGAACAATTTCCGGGAAAAGAAGACCTGATTCCAAAATATGATGATTCCGAAGAAAATCTCAGTAATAAATTAAAAGGTTTTTTGGATAAATTGTAATGATATATTTTTCATTATATGCAATTAAATATAATTTAATGATAAAACCTTATTTTATATGCAAAAACATATAGTTAAGTATGGCGAAAAAATGAAATGCATCCCATAAACGAAGTATCATTTAGTGGTTATTAGATGAAATTGCCGAAGCTATTAACCCCAGGAACCACTAAAGATACGAAAAGCTAAATGGCTTTAATATATTTTTATTTAATCACTACAAGCTTTCTTGTCAGTGAGGCACTTGATGTACTTAACGTATAATAATAAGTTCCGCTGGTGAGTTTCGAGGTGTCGAAATTAACTTCGTGGTCACCTTGTGCATAACTATCTTTGTTAATTAGTGTTTGGACAATCCTACCTGTAACGTCACTAACAATGAGTGAAACAAACGGTTCATATTGATTTAATCTAAATTTGATTAATGCTGTGTTTCGGGCAGGATTTGGTATTGCTTCAGATAAGAAAATAGTTGTTTTACCAATATTTTCGTCATCTACACCGGTATCAGGTGTTTTAATTTCTAAAACGCCATCTGTTATCAAGTTGTTATCTGTAGCATATGTTTGATACTCAAGAGTTATTAATTTTTCGTCTTCATTTACAAGTGTGATAAATAATGGCGTGACAACAGTTCCGGGTGGAATAGCCTCTATAACTGCAACAGTTTCATTTGGTGAAGATGAAAGCAATTTCCATTGACCGTCATAAGTGTGATAACCGGTAAAAGAAGCATCATTAGTTGATAATTGCGGGCCAATGGCAAGAATCTGTCCATCTTTTACTTTAATGATGATTTTAGCGATTTCATCTTTATAGTAATTATTTGCAAGGAAGTTGACAGCAATAGTTTTTGCTCTTGCAGTTATGTCATCAAAACCAGATGCATTTATAATCTCATCACCTCCGGCGGCTTCCGGTATTCTGGATTTAATTTGCATTATTCCAACAAGCGTATCTTCTGTTTCAGTGGTGGAATATTCGATTTTTATTCTATTCATCCATTCTTTCAATTTCTCCGGGTTTTCATATTCAACTGAGTAAAGTAAACTCTTACCGGGATTCAGAATGCCGCGACTAGTTAAACCTTCATCAGAAGGTTTCCCCGGACTCCAGTTATTGTCTCCGGGTTGCATTGATGTTATTTTGATTCCCTGAGCAGCTTTGATACTAATAGCATATAGGTAAAGTCCAGCGGTATAGTCATTTTCAATAGGATTACTTATTGTCAGAGTTCCTTTCGTAGCAGAATTCATTTTCATATTGAGGAATGATCTATTCTCAAGACTAGAAATTACACCGTTGGGATCTACGCTTGAAAATCTGCGCCTAACATTATAACAAATAAGAGTATCGCAGGTGTTGCATTGGCAAATAGTATCAATAGAATTAGAACTGTTGTTACATTCGCAATCTGTAATTGTGTATCGAATGCAAACTTTTATATCCTGATAACAGTTAAGAACCGGTGGTGACGGAATATCCAATTCGAAATTAAACGGTACACCTGACGCATTGGGGCATAGGTCGTTTGTATAAGTCAATTCAGATGTACCCAAACCCTGTGTTAAACTCGGATTTGTAGAAGCAGAAACGAATGTCCCGCTCGAAGTATAACTTACGGAATAGCCCGACATGCAGTATTGCGAAATATCTACACTAACAACATTTGCCCGAACTTGCAATAACGGATTGTTGGCAGTTATTGAATTGTTGAATGCTATATGATAATACGATGATTGATGAACATCAGTACTGTCCAAACTAAATTCAAACGGGCAAGAACAATGTATAGGACAAGGTTCACATTGAAAACATATCATTGTATCGCATAGTAATATAGAAGTGTCTGCTTGAGAGTATAGCCCAAATGTGAAACAAACACTTCTCATTGTATTTAGTGGTGACCAGACCAAATTGACTGAAATTGCATCACCATTAAGAAGTACAGTTGGTGTGAAATTAACATTACCCACCGATGGATTAATTTGTAAAATTGCATTTGTACCGCTTATATTTACGATGTCCAAATTAAGAAGGTAATTCCCGGTATTGTGATCGCATTGTAGTTCATCATGATCGATTTTCATACAGGGGGTGGGTATGACTCCTACATCCTGAATACATATATCATCAATTTCAGCCCAAGAAACATTGGTAAGATCATGAGATGTAGAATTATTCTCTACAGAGAAAATAATGTAATCATAATTGTCTGCAGGTGTCCAGGTTATACATGTGTTTATCCATACATTATTTTGATCCATTAGTGCTGATTGTCCAATAGTAGTACACGAGGAACCGGTACATAAATAAGGATTTATTAGATTATTTGCTGCAGTTAATTTAACCCAGGAATGTTGTAATGATGGAGGTGGATTATGAAAAATATTAGTATATCGGGAACAAAAAGATATATCATAAGTATGTCCGGCAATAAATGCTCCTGTTAACTTTTGAGCAACTGCTTCTCCTACTACCTGATTTCCCCACATAACAAAACAACCATTTTGATTACAACTATTATTATTGCAGCCATGATTATTATCAACTTGAGGAGTTCCAATTGGAATCCATGGACCACCGGCAATCAGATTACCTGAGCTTATACCCTGGTTTAAACCGGAAACGCTACCATTTTGAACAATGTTTTGATTTTCATCACAGCAAATTGTATCAAGATTAGATGTATTTTCAAAATAGACAAATTGATTTTCCATCCCAACAAACAAATCGTTATCTCCATCATTGTCTATATCTATTAAAGCCGGATGTCCATTGGGTTGCACGCCACTTAATAAGGGCACATTATGAGGGGTATAAATTAACGTGCTATTATAGGAAAACCACTTAATATCGAAACTGTTATCGCAAACCACCATAGCTTTTGTACCACCTAAATTTCCCAATGCAATTTAAGCAACTCCGATACCGGTTACACTACTAACTGTACCTGATAAACTAAAGTTATTTAATGTAAAAGGAGAACTACCGTTGTTTTCGTAATAATATACATCAGGAAGTCCTCCTATATATAAATTATTATTATTAGTAAATGCGGGAGATATTACATCTTGCCATGAAATTGTATCCGTAGGTGGACTAGATAGAGTAGGGGTAAAACTATAAATTGGAACACTTCCCGGTGAAGCCATATTTTCATAATACTCTATGTTAGCTAAACCATTATATGAACCTCTTCCAACAATCAAATCAACATCTCCATCATGGTCTAAATCGGCTAAAGCCGGAATAAATCTCCAATTATTGTATGGAGGATTAGAATTCAAACCGGTTATTAATAATGTATCGGGACTTGAAAAACTCGGTACTGTTGGTGTTCCGGTATTTTCATGGAGTACAAATACTCTACCGTTTGAGTTTGATCGTCCCATAAACAAATCACAATCTCCGTCATTATCATAGTCAAAAAAAACAGGTGCATATTCTCCATCCTGCGATGTATTAAACCCGAAAGGATTAACCACTCCCGGAGTTGTAAAAATCGGAGGTGAAGAAGTTTGAGCGATCAAGAGATTACTTAGTAATAATATGATTATAAGGAAATTAAATTTATTTAATAAATAATCATTAAATTTAAAAAGTATATTTAAAGT
>JALVEG010000529.1 GCA_027031145.1 Saprospiraceae bacterium
GTGGATGACAGCCATGCTACAGGTTTTGTAGGTAAAACAGGAAGAGGTAGTCATGAACATGCAGGAGCTTTTGGAAGACCTGATATAATAACGGGTACTTTCGGAAAAGCATTGGGAGGAGCTTCAGGCGGATTTACAGCTGCAAAAAAAGAAGTGGTGGAAATGCTGAGACAAAGATCAAGACCTTATCTGTTTTCAAATTCGCTGGCACCGGCAATAGTCGGAGCAACTATCAATGTATTGGATTCTTTGACAAGTACAACAGAATTGAGAGATAAACTGGAAGAAAATACAAAAAGGTTCAGAAGTAAAATGACCGCTGCGGGATTTGATATTGTGGAAGGGACACATCCTATAGTGCCAATTATGCTTTATGATGCAAAACTATCTCAGGATTTTGCAAATAAGCTGCTTGATGAAGGAATATATGTTATTGGATTTTTCTTTCCTGTTGTTCCAAAAGGACAAGCAAGGATCAGAGTTCAATTGTCAGCTGCACATAGTTTTGAGCAAGTTGATAAAGCTGTGCATGCATTTACAAAAATAGGAAAAGAACTTGGAGTGATCTAGTCTTATTGTTTAGAATATTATAGTTAAATTATTCTTATGTTTAAAAGCATATCTTTATATTTTGTTTTATCTGTTTTGATTTTTAATTCCTGTATTTCAAACAGGGGTATAAAGATCAATACACTAAAAACAAATTTAACAGGAAAGACGATTAAATCACCATTAGGAAATTGTATCGTTGACTTTGACGATATTGATAAAGTTACAGGTGAAAGGATTACGGAATTGAAGCAGGAAAAAATCTTTATCTATACCCCTGAAAAAGTTAAAAAGTTTTTTGATAACAGACCTTTTATGACAGGAATGGCTTCATTGTCTATGAATAATACAGGACAGTTTTTCTTAAACTTATTTTTTGTTGTAGATACTAAATATATAAAATCATGGTACAATGGCATTGCCCGGGAAAGTATGCTCAGGATCACTATGATCAATGGAGATAAAGTTTTTTTGGAAAATATATTAAATGATCCCGGGGAAAATGATCTGAAAAACAACAAATTAATGTATAGTGCAGTATTTCCCGTAGATAAAAGTAATTTGAAAGTACTCAAAAAAAATGAAATCGATAAAATCGGAGTATTATGGAATGGAGGATTTGAAGAATATAATATTTATAATATTGATTTCTTCATGAGACAATATGAATGTTTGAAACAAATAAATTGAAAAACCAACTTATGAACAAGATTTTAGTAGCAAACAGAGGTGAAATAGCAGTTAGAATAATCAAGACATTGAAAGAAATGGGAATTACTTCCGTTGCTGTATATTCGGAAGCGGACAGAAATTCCATCCATGTGAAAATGGCTGATGAAGCATATCTTTTGGGACCTGCTCCCTCCAATCAGTCTTACCTTTTGGGAGATAAGATAATTGAGATAGCAAAAAAACATAATGTGGACGGAATACATCCCGGATATGGATTTCTGAGTGAAAATGCAGAGTTTGCAAAAAAAGTTACAGATGCAGGCATTATTTTTATCGGTCCGAAGCCCGAATCCATCACCTTGATGGGAAGCAAGCTGGCTGCAAAAGAAACTGTAAGTAAATACAACATTCCCCTGATCCCGGGTACGGATGAGGCGATAGAAGACATCGAAGAAGCTAAAGATATAGCGGAAAAAATAGGTTTTCCCATCCTGATCAAAGCATCTGCCGGAGGTGGAGGTAAGGGAATGAGGATTGTAGAAAACAAAGAAGAGTTTGAATCCCAACTCAAAATGGCGATCAATGAAGCCAAATCTGCATTTGGGGACGGTTCGGTTTTTATCGAAAAATATATCGGCTCACCAAGGCATATTGAGATCCAGATACTGGCGGATAATTACGGTAATACCATT
>JALVEG010000530.1 GCA_027031145.1 Saprospiraceae bacterium
TTTTATAACTCTTACCAATTTTGCCTGAGAAAATGGTTGTACCTGATAATGCAGTCCTCTTAGAGTTCCGTATTTTGATTTTGATTCGTTATCCTGAATAAAGTTTGTTTTCAGTCCTGTTAATTCTTCAAATCTCTTTTTATTGAAAGATTCAAAAAAATAACCTCTTTCATCATTAAATACATTTGGTTCGATTACTAACAGGTCTTTTATGAAAGTTGTGCTTATTTGCATGTAGTTTATTTTTTTCTAAAATATATACTAATAGGAACTCCTGTCAAATCATATTTTTTTCTTAATTGATTCTCCAGATAACCTTTATAATTTGCTCTTATATGTTCGGGATAATTGCAAAAAAAGGCAAATGCAGGATAATATTTAGGTATCTGGGTAACATATTTTATTTGGATATAATTACCTCTGTGTGTAGGAGGAGGTACTCTTTGTATAGCCTCCAACATAAATTCGTTAAGTTCTGAAGTTTTAAATTTTTGTTGTCTCTTTTCAAAAACTTCAAGAGCTGTCTCGATAGCTTTATATATTCTCTGTTTGTTTAAGACAGAAACGAATATTATGGGAACATCACTGAATTTACCAAGTTTCTTTTTAATCTTTTCTTCAAATTCTTTTGCAGTATTGGTCTCTTTTTCAACCAAATCCCATTTGTTAACTAAAATAACAACTCCTTTTTTTCTTTTGACAGCAAGATCTATTATGCTGAGATCCTGTGCTTCCAAACCCATTTTGGCATCGATCATAACAATGGCAACGTCAGAATCTTCCAAAGCTCTGATAGCTCTCAAAACTGAATAAAATTCCAAATCTTCATAAACCTTACTTTTTTTTCTGATCCCCGCAGTGTCAATCAAAAGGAATTCTTTATCATATTTTTTATACAAAGTATTAACCGAATCTCTGGTAGTACCTGCGATGTCTGTAACGATATTTCGTTCTTCACCGGTCAATGCATTGATAAAAGAGGATTTTCCCACATTGGGCTGTCCGACAATTGCTATTTTAGGATATTCTGCTTTTTCCGGTTCTTCTTCATCTCCGATAAGATCAGTAATTGCATCCAGCAAATCTCCTGAACCTCCGCCGTTAATAGCGGAAATAAAAAAAGTGTTTTCAAAACCCAGGCTCCAAAATTCGTTTGCCATTAGTAATCTCTCGTGATTATCAACTTTGTTAACAGCGAGGAACACAGGCTTATTACTTCTTCGAAGAATATTGGCAATATCATCGTCCAGATCAGTGATACCGGTTGTGGTATCTACAACAAAAACAATCGCATCAGATTCTTCAATTGCAATTTGAACCTGAACGCTAATTGCGGACTCAAATATATCTTTGGAATCTTTAACAAATCCACCTGTATCGATGATAGTGAATTCTTTTCCATTCCAAATACATGTATTATAAATACGATCTCTGGTAACACCACTTATGTCATCAGTAATAGCATGTCTTTCACCGGAAAGGCGGTTAAATAATGTCGATTTTCCTACATTTGGTCTGCCAACTATTGCAATTGTCTTCATTAAAAGTTATTGTTTTAGCAAAATTAATAATAATTAATGAATACTATTTGTTTTTTGAATTATGTTTTGAATATATTCTTTTGGAGTTTCTCCATTATATCCCACTTTCTTATCCAATACTTTACCATAGTTATTCAATAAAAATACTGTAGGAAGCACTTTGACTTTAAATTTTTTTGCTAACTTTTCATTCTTTTTCGCCTGCTCTTCAGGTATTTGATTTTTTCTCAATCTCGGAAAATCTGCTAATACCATTATTAAATGATCTTTGGACCATTTTTCAAATTCATCAGTATGGAAAATATATTTATGCAAAAGCATACATGGAGGACACCAGTCAGAACCGGTAAATAATACTAAAATGGGTTTTTTCTCGGATTTTGCCAATTCCAAAGCTTGGTTATAATCCAGTTTCCAATCGTTTTGTGCATAATTGTTGAATGAAAATAATACAACAAATGTAAATGCTATTAAAATTCTAATCTTCATTTTTTTATTTTTATACTGTAAATAATTCTTAGACCTAACCATTTTTTATTGAAATTGTTGTGTTGTAAAAGGGAAAATATTTTATATATAATTGTCATTTTCATAGAGATTATACAATTTTTATTATAAAAAATCATATTTTCGCATTTTGTTAAGCAATCATAAATAGAATGGAAGTTTTTTCCGGTAAAAAAAAGAATGTAAAGAAATTGCCAAATCCAGAAAAAGAAATGTCTTTTTTGGATCATCTTGAAGAATTGAGATGGACAATCATTCGTTCTGTTCTGTATATTGTAATAGTGGCTATAATAGTTTTTATCGCCAAAACTTTTATTTTTAAATATGTGATTTTTTCTCAGTTAAATGAAAGCTTTCCAACATACAGATTTTTCTGCTTTCTTGGAGATAGATTTTGTGTTCATCCTCCTGATCTGCATTTGATTACAAGAGCGATGGGCGAGCAGTTTCTGGTTCATATTAAAGTTTCTATGGTTTTGGGTTTTATTGTTTCTTTTCCATTGGTTCTTAGAGAGGTTTGGAAATTTGTAGCTCCCGGTTTAAAAGAAACAGAAAAGAAAGTGACATTTAATATAGTTTTTATTTGTTCTTTTTTATTCTTTTTTGGTGTTTTATTCGGGTATTTTGTAATTGCACCATTCGCGATTAAATTTTTTGCGGAATATACAGTGGGACAATTTGCTCAAACATCTCCCACCCTTGATTCTTATGTAGGATTTTTGACAATGCTTACTATCCCGGTCGGTTTTGTTTTTGAATTGCCAATAGTGGCATATTTTCTTGCTAAAGCCGGTATAATCACATCATCTCTAATGCGAGAATATCGTAAGCATGCTATAATTGCAATATTAGTACTGGCAGCAATAATTACTCCGCCTGATGTATTTACACAGGTTTTGATCGGAATACCTATTATAATGATTTACGAGATTAGTATAATAGTGGTTAAAAGGGTTGAAAAAAAATTAAAAGAGAAAGAAAATGAATAGATTATCCTCAAATTGGACTTTAATACTTAAAATATTTATTCCGGTATTTTGGTTGATGTTTTTTGGAGCTTTGACATTTGCTGCATTTATTTCCAACCCTATAGAGGCACCCCAATTTACTACTAAAGTATTCAAAATTGAAATGTTGGCTATTTTCACTTCAGGATTGTTATTTTTTGCATTTACTTTTTTTAGACTTAAAAGAGTGGATGCTGATGATGAAAATATTTATGTTTCCAATTATTTTAAAACATATAAGTATCCTTCACATAGTATTGCAGAGATAATTATTTACAATCACTTGATATTAAAAGTTGCCCATCTGCATTTTAAAGGAAAATCCTCTTTCGGCAAAAAAGTGTTTTTTATCCCTTTTAAGAGCAATTTAAGACAATTTGCAGTAAAAAACAATGTTGTTTTAAGGGATTATCGATCATGAAATAATTTTTGTGATTTGGTTTCTCAGTATTTGAATTTCTTTTTTCCTGCTGCTTTGTGCAAGTTTAATCGAATTGAAATATTCTGTTAGCAAATCAAAATATTTTAGTGAATACCATGCAGCCAAAGGAAGAAAGATAAGTATTAATCCTTTATAACTAAAGAGAATAAAGCCTGTTATCAATACAATAAAATAATAAATTGCATATAAAAACTGAGCTATCAATACTTTTAAAACAGCTTTGTATTCATAAACTTTTGTGTATTTACTAACAATAATAAGTGCAGGAATAACCGGTAAAATATTTAATATCACACCGATAATAAATAATGGTAATCCTAAAATAAGAGAAACTGTATTCAGGATGTTTACCTTATCATTTATTACTGAAAAATCATTTATCTTTTCTTTTTGAAGTATCGAAAAATATTGAGAAGTATCTTTTTTTAATTTTGAAAATTGCTCAGGAGCCATATTTTCAATCTTCTGTGAAAATATTTTCAATTCTTTAGGTAGAGCACTATTTTTACTATAAGTCTTAAAGTTATTATGTCTTAATTGATTATTTATTAAAATAATTTGTAATTTGGAGAAAATGTTTTGTTTTTCAGTATTGCTGATTGCAATATTAACATCATGCATTTTGGAATTGATTTCTGAAGTTAATTCTCTGATTGCAACTGAATCTTTTTTGTTTATTATCTCATTTGAAGTCAAAGTTAATTCAGTTCCGATAAAAATATTAAGAAATGATCTGAATTTGTCAGGTTGTGAAAAATTAAATCCCGTCGGTATGATTTTCATATATGGAATATCAGCTTTTAAAGCTCCAATGGCGATTCTTGAAATTCCTTTTTTTATTGGATTTAGTTTAAATTGATATTTGGTAGTACCTTCGGGATATATTCCTATAAATGCATTTTTCTTTAAACTATTATTTATTTCAGAAAAAACTTCATTGTTTTTTTTAACATTGTTCAATCCTTCGGTTTGCCGGTATATCGGCAATAATTTAATAATATTGAAAAACCATTTTAGAGCAGGAATACTTACATAATCAGATCTTACTAAAAAATATACAGGTTTTTTAAGAATAGTTGTCAAAATGATAGCTTCATAAAATCCCGCGGGGTGATTGGACGAAAAAATGGTTGGAATATTCTTATCAATTTTTGTTTGATTGTAGATAAATACATTCTTATAGAAAAACTTAATTCCACATCTTGCATACCATCTTAAAAATCGATAAATCATATTTTTTTATTAACTTAGCTGTATATTTAATAATTTGTAACAACTCAGGTAGAATCAAATTGTCTGAAAAAAATGAATTTTATCATTTCAAAAGCACCAAACCTGAGAAGTTACTATAAATGAAAATATTTGCGAAAATAAATTAATTTTAATAAATTGGATAAAGAATTAAGAAATAAAACAATAATAGTAATTGCCGGACCTACCGCAGTAGGGAAAACTTCTGTTTCAATCAAACTGGCAAAAAAAATGAATTGCGATATCATATCAGCAGACAGTCGTCAGGTATATATTGAAATGAACATTGGTACTGCTAAGCCGGATGAGGCTGAAATGCAAGGCGTTAAACATCATTTTATTAATAATGTGTCAATCGTTTCAAATTATGATGTCGGTATTTATGAAAGAGGAGTGAACTCATTTCTAAAAAAATATTTTGAAGATAATGATATTGTGATATTAACGGGAGGTACTGGACTCTATATCGAAGCCATAATTAAAGGATTGGATGATTTTCCGGATATTGATTCAGGAATTAAATCCGGTTTGATTGACCTTTATGAGAATGAAGGCATTAGTACTTTGCAAAAAATGCTAAAAGAGTCGGATCCTGATTATTATAAAATAGTTGATATAAATAATCCTCACAGACTTATCAGAGCTTTATCTATTTTTAAGCAAACAGGTGTTCCATTCTCAAAATTTCTGAAGAAAAAAAATAATAATTTTAGTTATGATACATTAAATATATTGCTGCAATTACCCAGAGACAAACTTTATGAACGAATAAATAAACGGGTCGATATTATGATAAAAACGGGTTTGATTGAAGAAGCGGAACAATTATATGATTATAAGAACCTGAAAGCGTTGAATACAGTCGGATACAAAGAACTTTTTGATTATTTTGATAATAAAATATCTTTGGAAGAAGCGATAAATCTAATTAAAAGAAATAGCAGAAGATATGCAAAGAGACAGATGACCTGGTTTAATAACCGTGGGAAATGGAATGTTTTCTCTTCCGGTGATTTTGATGAAATTTATGAATTTGTTAATAAAACTCTTTTTGTAGAGTAAAATATCAGGTTCATCTAAAAATCTTTAGGGATGAGAAAAAAATTGTAAATATTGGAATAATTCAGGCTTGATTTTTGTTGTATACAATAATGAAAAAATAATTTATTATGGATGAAATAAAAGAAATAAAGAATAACAGTTCGGAACTCGTGATAAAAAATCATATGATTTGGTCTATGGGTGCTGGTTTTATTCCCGTTCCGCTTTTGGATTTTGCTGCTATCAGCTATATCCAGTTGGATATGATAAGACAATTGGCAAAAATCTATGAAGTTGATTTTAAGGAAACTGAAGGGAAAGCCATTATTACTTCCCTTACTACAGCAGGATTAGCTAAAGCTGGAGCCGCGAGGGCGGTGAAATTTATTCCTATTATAGGTTCATATCTTGGCGGAGTTGCTACAGCGGTATTATCAGGTGCATCGACTTATGCTATTGGACAGGCTTTCAAAAGACATTTTGATAAAGGAGGTACTTTTCTTGATATAGATCTCAATTCTCTGAAAAAAATGTATATGGATAAATTTGAAAAGGGTAAGGAAATAGCTGAAGATTTTTCGAATGAGCAAAAGGAAAAAGAACAAATTATTGAGGAAGTTGAAAAGAAAAAGGAAAATCTGAAAATTACGGATGAGATTATCAACAAGTTAAAAGAAATCGGAGATTTGAAAGAAAATGGTGTAATAACAGATGAAGAATTTACCAAAATGAAGGCAAAACTGTTGGAATAGGGACTGAATAATCGATTGAATGTAAAGAGAGACGGTAATGTTTATTACAGAAGAAATTCAATTTGAACTATGCTGAAAATATCCAGTGTTCACAATAAAAAAATCCTTAAGATCAGAAAACTGTATAAAAGCAGGGAGAGAAAAGCAGCAGATGTTTTTCTGGTAGAAGGAGTTAAGGAAGTATCCCGGGGTATAACTTCAGGGTTTGAATTGGATTCTATTTATTTTTGTCCGGATATATATGATGGCAATATTCGGAAATTGTTATCAAATGAAAATGATGATGTCCTGATATATGAATTGGATAAAGCAGTTTATGAAAAAGTGGCTTACCGGGATAATACGGAAGGGCTAATTGCATTATTCAGAAAAAAATTGTTCTCTTTGGATAATTTTTCAACCGAAAGGAATAATCAACTTTTTGTCGTATTGGAATCAGTGGAAAAGCCAGGGAATCTCGGAGCTGTTCTCAGGACGGCGGATGCTGTTGGTGTGACAGCAATTATATTGGTTGAAAGCAAGGTTGATCAATATCATCCAAATGTAATCAGGGCAAGTATTGGAGCTGTTTTTACTATTCCTGTAATAGTAGTATCAAATACCGAAGCATTGAAGTGGTTGAATAATAATAATATCAAAATATATTCCGCTGTCCTGCCGGCTTACAAAAGTATTTATGATTTGGATCTGACTGATAATATTGCATTGGTATTTGGAACAGAATCGGAAGGACTTTCCGATTTCTGGCTGAAAAACTCCCAGGAAAACTATACCATTCCCATGAAAGGAATTGTAGATTCGCTTAATGTTTCGGTTTCGGTAGCTGTTTCTGTTTATGAAGCGAAAAGACAAAGAATGATAAGTGATAGTTAATTTGATAGTTCGGACTACTTGTGTAATTACTCAGATATTATTAATTGGGCTAAAGCCCAAAAATAGAGCAAAATCCTATAAACCGCCAGCTAAAGCAGACTGTGTGAAAATAAAATATTAAAATAATATTATTTTTTTTCATTTTTTTTTAAATTAATCGATGAAATCATTAACCCACAAATCATATATTCGTCACACATCGAAATGAACAAAAAAACAGAAATATTCCCCTTTTACCAAGAATAATTTTCAACTTTTTGCAATAATACAGCCATATTTTCAATTTTTTCCATCCTTTTTATATTATATACCAGCGCA
>JALVEG010000531.1 GCA_027031145.1 Saprospiraceae bacterium
GCTCAGATGGGAAGTGTCAATATGTATGGAGCGGGAGATAATAAAAAATTAGTTGATGCAAGTTTATATTTTAGTAAAGACAAATGGCATATCTATATCGGTACACCTACCAAAAGAGCAGGGATAATGTTAAGTGCTTTGGGATTGAATGCAGAATTAAAGGCTTATATAGATATTGGAACGGAAGTGCCTGATTTTCCGGGTGTGCCTGCCAATGTCAGATCGGTCGTTGGGGATATAAATATTAACAGTAGTATGCGAAAATCCGGTGCCGGATTTATGTTTGGAGCATCTTTCAATACAACGGCAACATTAGATGCTATTGTGGCATCTGCCAGTGTGGAAGCGGCAATAGGTTTTGATCTGATGATGAGAAAATATGAAAATGCTACCTGTGCGGGAATGTCTGGCGAAGTTGGTATTAACGGCTGGTATGCTACCGGACAGATGTGGGCTTATCTTGCGGGAGAATTGAAAATAGTTGGAGTTACAGTATTCAAAGCGGGAGTGGCTGCGGTATTCCAGGCACAATTACCCAATCCCTGGTGGCTGAGGTCAACTTTTGGAATTAAATACAAGAATTGGAGAGGAAAAACAAAATCAAGGACTGTAACTGTGGAAATAGGAGAGAGATGTATAATGTCAGGTAGTGAAGATAGTGCATTGGGTTTTGCGATAATTTCAAATGTAGAACCTGCTGATGATATATCTGGAGTACCTGTTAATACAAAACCTGTGATATATTTGAATGTTCCACTCAATGAAAAATTTAATGTAACAATGGGTACTGAGACAAAAGAATTTGAAGCAAAGGATCTTTCCGTTACGTTGACTTCAAGCGAAGGATATGAAATTCCGGTGAAAATAGATAAAGAGGATCCTTATATGTTGAAGATTGAGCCAATATCTATGTTGCCTCCAAAGGACAGTATTGTTTTGAATATAAATATTGATGTTTATATCGATGATACCAAAGATGAAGAGAAAACAGAAACCAGAGAGATTACTTTCAAAACCGACGGATCACTGGATTATATTCCCGAGTCCAATATTGCTGCTGCGTATCCTTATAACGGTATGGTCAATTTTTATAGAAATGAATATAATGCTCACAAAGGATTTATTGTTTTGGATATAGGACAACCGGAATTGATTTACAGTCTTGATTATGGTGTTAAAAATATTGTAAAAATCACTTCATCTCAAGGAGATGTTGTTATTGAAGAACCATTTTCATATTCTTTTGGTCGGATAGAATATGATTTGGATCCCTTGTCGCTAACCAAGGGAGAAATTTATAAACTTCAATTGATAAAACAGGCTGATCCTGCTGAATTTGGACCTGAAGATATGGATGAAATGCCTGAAGACAAAGTGATTTACACGATGTTTTTCAGAGTTAGTACTAATGAAACGGTAATAGAAAAATTTATTGGCATAACAACTAATACATCTTCGTCATCGGGATTGCCTCCATATCAAAAAGCCGGTGGTTATACTATTTTGCAAAGAGATGTAGGTGATGAACCTTTTGACAGAGTGGAGGTATTGGGAAATGAAAAATATGAGCAATTGGTGAAATTTTATATTGATATGAATGGTTCATCCTGGTATTCGGATTACAAAAACTATATGTATGATAATTTTCCTGTACAGGCAATTAAATTTGAAGGAAATGGAGATGAAATACCGGAAGCCGTTTCAATTAAAGGCGATATGCCTGCTGTATTAGATGAGGATGATTATACAGAAGGAACCTATTCTAATAATTTTTCTCAGACATTTGAATTTTATCCTGCTTATGTGATAAATAAAGATTTTTATCAACTTAAAGAAAATATTTTTAATTTCAAACAAGATATAATAAATGCGGCAAAAGAAATATGTAAACCTGAAGATGGGGCTCACGGG
>JALVEG010000532.1 GCA_027031145.1 Saprospiraceae bacterium
ATGTGTGAAAAGTATTTTGGTTCAAGAAAGACTACTAATCTAATTTTCCAACTCTCATTTCTGTTTATTCATTATGGCTTCTGAAATAAAGAGGGATTTAACCCAATTTCAGACATCCTGACTTAGCGTAAATTAGATTGTCGCAATTTTGTATTTCAGCATTAAATCTGTGGTTGGAAATATGGTTTGAGTATCATTAAGAATCGCGCAAATGTTTTTTGCAGCCAAATTATCCACTTGGATTTGATAATGAAAATAATTCTATAGTTAAAGTTTTGTTTTTATAATCAGGAATGATATTTGCTTTTGCCTTTATTAATGATTTCGTTAGAGCTCTCATTTCATTTTCTTTCTTTTTATAATCCGATGATAAAGCAATTGCAAAACTTGTTTCGGCTCTGTAACATATCATTTTCAGTATATTTTGAAATAACTTACTTTCCATATCCAATTTGTTATAGCGTTCTTTTTCTGCCATTTCTTTAATTGTTATTTTATATGGATATTTTTTTCTTTCCGTGACATACTCTTCTTCTTGATTTTTCATCTCCTGTAATTCATCTTTCAACATGTTTTGTTTATTCATATAGGTTTGAGTCTTGTCTAAATCTTCACAAATATTCTCTTCTATAAGCTTATATAAACCAGACTCTTTTCTTGTAATTTTCTCTTGTAATTTTCTCTCGCAATTTTTTCAATGTATTTGTGAGTTTACGATGTGGTGGATTGACTACCTCAAAATCATCATTTATTTTAGTTACAAGATAATGCACTATATGGTCAAGGGCGTAATCACTACGTAAATATTTAAAGAAATTCTCTTGTGTCCATCGGCTAAACATTTTTACAGCTATTAAAATTGCCTTGCTTCCGCTATAAACTTGCACATGTCCATCAATATAATAAAATGCATTAGCCTCTTCATAAACCCACTTTTTTGCCATGGCGGTATTCCATTGCATCGATTTTTTTTGATTAGCTATTTGCGATATTTTTTTACGCAAATTTTTTGCTTCAGGAATCCTATCGTATCCTAATAACTTACCAAATTCTCCTGGACTGATTTGTTTTGTTTGTTCGGGGGTTTTTATCCTACACAGATATAAAAAGGCTAAGCTGAGTATTGTAGCATCTAAATCATAATACCCATTAAGGTCTTCATAGTGTTCGCGATAGCTAAGAAGACCCGTTTCTATAAGAGATGGCAATAAATATAAAACACCTCCATAGTCAACCCCCTCAGATGGTAAAAACTCCACAGGAGTTTTGTTTAAAAGTCCTACTGATGCAAATATACGTTCATCAGTGCGAGTGGCACCTATTCCTAAACTGTTACCCGCTTTTAAATCCTCTTTGTTCCGATAACTTATACTCTGAAGAGTATTATCAGTTATCTTTTTTTTAATGTTCCTTTTTTTAAATGATAGCGAATTGAAGCCTCGTTTACACCGATTTCTCTTGCGGTTCGCTTTTGCGAATAACTATTATCTAAAAACTCTTGTGCCTGTTTGATTTTATCCTCTGTCATTTTATAACACTGACCTCTTGCATCATTAGGTTTACTAAATGATTCTATCCCTTTTTCTCGCAACTGTTTCACATAACGATAAAAATTCCTGACATTAAAACAAAACACTTTCGATAGTTCTGTTGCGCTACATGAATTATTATCAATTAATGTGGCTGTTATATATCGAAATGGCCTCATATCATCTTTATGATGTACATGAACCGGAGATCCATTATGTAGATAATATACAAAATCAGATTTCTGGAAAACGCCCCAGCTTGGGGATAATAACTTTGTAGTTTCAGGGAAAAATGGTATTTGAGTCTGCATTGTAATAATTTTTAATCAAAAGTACGACATTTTCTGTTTACGCCATAATTGTCATAATAGATTGAT
>JALVEG010000533.1 GCA_027031145.1 Saprospiraceae bacterium
AATACCAGAAAGAGCAAAAGATGCAGATATAGTAGTTATCAATAAATGTCAATTTGATAAAAACATTATAGATTCATTACCGAATTTAAAATACATTTGTGAATCTGCAACAGGATATGATAATATTGATGTTGATTATGCTGCAAAAAGAGGGATACTTGTCAGCAATGTTAAAGATTACAGCACAACTTCCGTAGTACAACATGTATTTGCATTGATCTTTGCCCTTACAAATAAAGTTGAATATTACAGCGATCAGGTTCATTCGGGAAGATGGGCAAATAACGATTTTTTTACATTCTGGGATTTTCCGATCTATGAACTGGCAGGTAAAACTTTGGGAATTTACGGTTTTGGACAAATCGGAAGTAAAGTGGCAAAAATAGCCTTGGCATTTGGCATGAATGTTATCGCTAACAGAAGAAACCCTTCAAAAGGATATATTCCGGGTGTCGAACATGCGGAAATTGAAGAATTGATACGTAAAAGTGATATATTAAGTCTTCATGCTCCTTTAACCGGGGAAAATACAGGTTTTATCAATGCTGAAAAACTTTCAAAAATGAAAAAAAATGCCCTTCTGATAAATACTGCAAGAGGTAAAATAATCGATGAACAGGATTTAGCCGATGCGCTTAATAACGAGATCATAGCAGGAGCAGGATTAGATGTTCTTTCATCCGAACCACCTGAAAAAGATAATCCGCTGCTTACCGCTAAAAACTGTATTATCACTCCTCATCATGCATGGGCAAGTGTTGAAGCAAGAGAAAGATTGTTGGAAGGTGTTATCCGAAATATAGAATCATTCATCGAAGGAAAGCCTGTGAATGTGGTAAATAAGAAATAGTCGTATGATGCATATTCTTGATTTGAGAGCAGAATTATATATATTAAACTATTTTCAAATGATTTCAGGTTTTTAATTAACTTTGCAATACAAAAGATATTTATGTTTAAATACTTAATTCAAATATTGTTTATTATTGCCTTGCTTTCCTGCAATAAAGACACGGAGCAGATCAATAAACTATTCGATAAAAAAACAAGACCGATGGAAAAAGCTGAAAACATTGAAATGTTGTACAGTGATTCTGCAAAAGTTTTGTTTGTTTTGGATAGTCCGGTTTTGGAAACAAAAAAAATAGATAACGAGAGAATAATTGAATATCCTAAAGGGATCAAAATTTCTTTTTTGGATCAAAACAAAAAAGCAAATAGCTGGCTAACTGCAGGAAAAGCAATAAATAAAATAAAAGATAAAAAATTCATCGTTAGTGATCATGTGAAATTATTTAATTCGGATAATGACAAACTTGAAACCTCAGAGTTGATTTGGGATGAAAAAAATGAAATTTTGTATACCAATAAATTTGTAAAAGTTACTCGTCCTTCCAGAGGAGACACCATATACGGGTATGGTTTTACTTCAAATAAAGAGTTCACAGAATTTGAGATTAAAAGGAAGTTATCCGGCAAAGTGGTCGAAGATATTTTCAAAGACATAAAATAAATATAAATGCTAATATTTGGAATTATTATTTTTACTATTTTAAGTGCAATGTTTTCAGGAACAGAAATAGCTTTCGTTTCAGCTAACAGAGTAGGTATTGAAATAGAAAAAAATAAAAAATCTTTAAAAGCAAAGATACTTGCTTCATTTTACAACCGGCCTAAAGAATTTATCGGAGTAATGTTGATAGGCAATAATATCTCCATAGTTATTTTGACATTTTTATTCAGCGAATTGCTGGATCCTTTTGCATTGAAAATCACTCATAATGATGTTGGTATACTATTGATCGAAACCCTGATAATTACAATTTTCATATTGTTATTTGCAGAGTTCCTGCCAAAATCCATATTCAGAGCTTATTCAAATGAAATAATGAGTTCCCTTG
>JALVEG010000534.1 GCA_027031145.1 Saprospiraceae bacterium
AATTCAGGATAGGGGAGGGCTGTTTGCAGAAAGATTGTTTGAGATATTAAAAAGGGAAATTCCTGATCTGAAACTTGAATTCGGTAAATTGGATATTACTTTTTACAGGGATGATTTTCGTACAGGAAAAGCTCCTTTGTCGGCAAGTAGTACCGAAATGGATTTTCTGATCGAAGAGAAAAAAGTCATCGTAGTGGATGATGTTTTATATACAGGCAGAACTATTCAGGCGGCATTATCGGCTATGCAGCATTACGGAAGACCGGAAAAAGTGGAATTGGCTGTTATGGTTGACAGGCGTTTCAACAGGGAATTACCTATTCAGGCTGATTATATCGGTACGGCAGTTGATGCTGTTGATAAAGCTTATGTAGATGTGAAATGGGAACAAAAAGACGGTGAGGATAAAGTTGTACTATATCCTTCTAAACAGTAACAAATTTTAACCTTCTTGTAAAGATCAAAAAAATGAGTAAATCGCAATTATCAGTAAAACATCTAATAGGAATAAAGGATCTTACTGAAAAAGATATATACCTTATTTTTAATACTGCAAAGGAATTTAAACAGGTGATCAACCGTCCTATCAAAAAAGTTCCTACATTGAGGGATACAACTATCGCAAATCTCTTTTTTGAAAATTCTACCAGAACCAAATTATCATTTGAACTTGCAGAAAAAAGACTATCGGCAGATGTGATAAATTTTGCAGCATCTTCTTCATCGGTAAAGAAAGGTGAAACACTTCTGGATACCGTAAACAATATCCTGGCGATGAAAGTGGATATGATAGTGATGCGTCATCCTTCACCCGGTGCTCCAAAATTCCTGTCGGAAAATATCAATGCGACTATCGTAAATGCAGGTGACGGTACACATGAACACCCAACGCAGGCATTGTTGGACAATTTTTCGATCTGGGATCATTTTGGAGAGATCAAAGGAAAGAAAATAGTGATAATGGGTGATATTATGCATTCCAGAGTGGCAATGAGCAATTTTTTTGCTTTAAAAAAACTTGGAGCGGAGGTTAAAGTAAGCGGTCCCATTACCTTGATCCCCAAATATATCAAAGAGCTCGGTGTCGATGTTGAATTGGATATGAAGAAAGCATTGGAGTGGTGTGATGTTGCTAATATATTGAGAATACAACTGGAAAGACAGAATATTAAATATTTTCCTTCTTTAAGAGAATATTCACAATATTTTGGTGTAACAAGAGAAATACTGGACTCCCTTAAAGATAAAAAAGTGATCATGCATCCGGGACCTATAAACAGGGGAGTGGAAATCGAAAGTCAGGTTGCTGATTCTGAAAATTCAATTATCCTTGAACAGGTTCAAAACGGTGTTGCAGTGAGAATGGCGGTATTGTTTTTATTGGCTAACAGGAGGAAATAGGTTTTGTGAAATTTCTCACTTATTATATCTATTAGTGATATTTAATTTCATTTTTTAACACGGCCCCCTTCTTGTTGATATATCTCTCTTTACCATCAATTACAACTTCTGCTTTACCATCTTTGAAAGCTTTAGCATATTCATATTTTAATTTAATTATTTCTACAAAATTTTCATCAATATACCCCCATTTGTAATTTTTCATTACTCTTGCCATTCCTTCAGAAAAAGCTCTAAGAACATGATACTTTGGCTTAAGGATAATATCGAAATTTTCATTAACATAACCGAACAATCCATCTTTTCTAATCTTTATATAGTTCTCCGGATAATATTTACTTTTAGGTAAAAATTGCGGTTTTATATCGTATTCAAAATTTAACATTACTTTGCCACTGGAAGATACAATTCCATATTTTCCATTTTTTCGAGCAGTATAAATCGAATCTTTAAGAAATGAGAGTTCTTCATAAATTGGGGGTATTTTCAGTTTATTC
>JALVEG010000535.1 GCA_027031145.1 Saprospiraceae bacterium
CCGACAGGAAGGTTAAGAGAATGGCGATCCGGATACAAAAGGGCAGATATAATAATCGTCACAAAATGTCCTTTGAATATTACAGAAAAAGAAAGAGAAGAATTTATTACTAAAATTAAATTGCAAAGGAATCAAAAAATATTTTTTACTTATTACAAATATTTTGATCCTTATTTTTTATATAATTCACAACAAAGAACAGAATTAAAACCCGATACGGAAGTTTTATTGATCAGCGCATTGGCGTCCACGTCTTATTTAATTCATTATTTGGAATCAAAAATAGACAATTTGCATTCAATGGAATTTACAGATCATCATCAATTCACATATGATGATATGGAAAATTTCAAAAAAATATTTAACGGATTAAAAAATAAAAACAAAATAATCCTAACTACTGAAAAAGATGCAATGAGACTTGACATGCACAGAAAATTTATTTTGGATAATAAATTACCTGTTTTTGTTTTACCGGTTGCAGTAGATTTTTTATTTGATCAAAAAAATGATTTTGACAATTTAATCAAATCTTTTTTATTGGATTTTAAATCATAAAACCTTGAAAAAAAAATTATCGATAATACTATTCACTTTTCTCCTTCCTTTTTCTACAAAGATATATGGACAGAGTTCGGATTTGGAAGGGAATGAATATATTTATCATACTCTTGACCGGATGGAGATAAAAACTGGGATAACTCCTTCTTTTTTTCCGGGAGTAAAAAACTATAAAATAAAAGATATTTTTGAATATTCTTTGCTATTGAGAGACAGTATAAAGAGTGCAGGAAATAAAGATGTTTTTGATATCGATTATATATTAAAAGAAAATATTGACTGGTCACGAAATTTTGTCGATTCTATTCAATATCAAGAAATTTGCGATGAATTAAATACAGGTAAAAAGGGTTTGTTTAATATGTTTTACAAGACGAATTCTACATTTTATTCCCTTTATACAAACAAT
Source organism: Saprospiraceae bacterium (assembly GCA_027031145.1). Lineage (GTDB taxonomy): Bacteria > Bacteroidota > Bacteroidia > Chitinophagales > Saprospiraceae > JADJGA01. The sequence goes on from JALVEG010000535.1 coordinate 971, forward strand.
TTTTTTATGAAAATAAATCCCGTTATTAATTTTAATACGGGAAATGATATCGAAAATAAAAACATTTATTATCAAAATACGAGAGGAATTATAATTTCAGGTTTACTTGACAAAAAAATCTATTTTTATTCATCTATTTACGAAAATCAGCAGAGTTTTTTGCCGCATATCGAGCGCAAAATCAAAAGAGATTATGCAATACCGGGGCAAGGATATTATAAAAAATTTAATAGTTCCGTTTTTAAGGAGGTTCAGGCATATGATTTTCTGAATGCCCGGGCTTATATCGGTTTTAATATCACAAAAAGTTTATCTGCGCAGTTGGGGCATGGCAAATTTTTTATTGGTAATGGTATAAGGTCACTTTTTTTGTCGGATTATTCAAATAATTATTATTATCTCAAATTTGACACAAAAGTCTGGAAAATTCTATATAGAAATATATTTGCAGAATTGACGGCTAAAAGCAGGGAAGAAATAGGTTATGATACTCTGTTGCCTAAAAAATATATGGCTGGGCATTATTTGGGATATATGATATCCGATAATTTTCAGATCGGATTGTTTGAAAATGTAATATTCAGCAGGGGAAATCATTTTGAGTTTCAGTATTTTAATCCTGTAATTTTGTTTCGTACCGTTGAACAATTTTTGGGTAGTTCGGATAATGTTATTGTTGGAATTGACTGGAAATACAACTTTATGCATCGTTTTTCATTCTATGGTCAATTTGTTTTGGATGAATTCCGGCTTTCTTCATTAAAGGAAAAAAACGGTTGGTGGGCAAATAAATATGGTTTGCAATTGGGACTAAAGTACATCGATGTAGCAGGAATAGACCATCTGGATATACAGATAGAAAGCAATATAATTAGACCATATACATATTCTCACAGGGAAAAAACCGATTCATACAGTCATTTCAATCAGGCTTTGGCACATCCGTTGGGAGCAAATTTCAAAGAATTGATATTGCTTTTCAACTATAAACCGGCAAATAAAATATTCATTAAAGCCAAAGCATTGTTTGCATACAAAGGAGAAGACAAAGATAAATATAGTTGGGGTGGAAATATTTTAAAATCCAATAAAGACAGACCTCCGGATAATGAAGGGAAAGTCAGGAATTATGGATTTTTTATCGGTAGTGGGGCTAAAAGAAATATCACTCAGTATTCATTTGATATTTCTTATATGGTTTTTCACAATTATAATTTATTTGGCAACGTTATTTACCGTAAAGATATTTTAGAGTTTACGGATTCCGATTTGAATGAACTTTATATCGGTACCGGTATCAGAGTTAATATAGATAACAAATCTCTTGATTATTGATAAATCTTTTGAAATAATATTAAAATAAGTACCTTTGTTCTTTATACAATAATTATATGCAGAAAAGTATTAACAGTAAAAATGAAACCATATATGAAGATGATGATATCTCTTTGAAGGATGTCATTTTGAGAATAAAGGATTATTTCAGAGAATTGCTTTTGAACCGGAAGTTTTTATTTATTATAGCATTTCTTTTTGCAATATATTTTGGGTATAAAGCTTTTATTACCAAGCCAGCATATACATCTACTCTTACTTTTATGATAAATAAGAATGACGGAGGAGGAATAGGGTCAGTTGGAGCGATACTTGGAAGATTTGGATTTGGTAGCAAAGCAGATGGCAATAAAGATAAAATAATACAACTTAATAAGTCGAGGAGAATAATTGAAAAAGCTGTTTTTAAAAAAGTTATTATACACAATAACGAAGATTATTTAGCCAATCATATTATTAACTATCTTGACAGTTTAAATAAATGGTTCCATGTACCATGGTATAAAAAACCATTTTCAAAACAGGCTACTCTTTCGGGATTTCATTTTATTTCGGATAATACAGCTATGTTTGGTGATACGGCTAATACTGCATTGAAAAAAATATATTTTATTCTGACCGGAAGCAAAGAATCAGGTCCAGGGATGATGACAAACGGATATGATGAGGATAGTGGTATTTTACATATTTCAGTAACCACACATGATCCAATACTATCTATTGAGATTACGAATTCCATTTTTGATAATCTTAGTGAATTTTATATTGAAAAGACAGTGGAAAAACAGAAAACAACGTATGATATTGTGAAAATGAAAACCGATTCTATTTTGAATCTTTTAAAGAAAAAAGAGATAGAATTAGCTGATTTTGAAGACCGGTCACACGGGTTGTTTAGCAGTAAATCCAAACTAAAAGAACTAAGGTTGAAAAGAGATGTTCAAAAATTGTCTTTAATGTACGGGGAAAGTATAAAAAATCTTGAGATAGCTGATTTTGCCGTAAAAAATAAAACCCCTTTTGTACAGGCTATAGATCGGCCACTATATCCATTGGAAGGAGAGAAAAGATCTACGATAAAATCGTTTATTCTGGGAGGTATTCTGGGATTGTTTTTAGGAATAATTTTTGTGATATTCAGGAAAATTTACAGAGATGCTATGTCTCAATAATAATTAGAGTTATGAAATGAATATAATAAATACATCTTCCGGTTTTATGAAATAATGGAAGTAATGTTTTTTAATTAAATAAATAATAATATGAAAATACAAATGGTAGACCTGTCAGGTCAATATAAAAAGATAAAAAAAGAAATTGACAACGCAGTAATTGAAGTAATCGAATCTTCTGCATATATCAATGGACCCAAGGTACATGAATTTCAAGAAAGTCTTGAGAAATATCTGGATGTGAAGCATGTTATACCTGTTGCTAACGGTACTGATGCTCTACAAATAGCATTGATGGGATTAGGATTGAAACCGGGTGATGAAGTTATAGTACCGGCGTTTACTTATGTTGCCACAGCGGAAGTAATAGCATTGTTGGGATTAACACCGATAATGGTTGATGTGGATCCGGATACTTACAATTTAACCGGCGATATTTTGGAAAAAGCTATTACTTCAAAAACTAAAGCCGTAGTACCGGTTCATTTGTTCGGGCAAACTGCAGATATGGAAGATATAGTGGAAATAGCAAAAAAACACAATGTCGCTATAGTCGAAGACAATGCTCAGGCGATAGGTTCCGTATATACATTCAGAGACGGGACAAAAAAACAAGCGGGAACTATTGGTGATATTGGAACAACATCTTTTTTTCCGGCTAAAAATCTAGGTGCATTCGGTGACGCAGGAGCTATTTTTACCAATAGTGATGAACTTGCTAATGAAATGAGAATGATTGCCAATCACGGACAAAGCAAAAGATATTACCACGATAGAATAGGAGTAAATTCCAGATTGGATTCTATTCAAGCGGCAATATTGAATATAAAATTAAAATATCTTGATGACTATGCTGCTGCAAGACGCAAAGCAGCTGATTATTATGATGAAGCTTTTAAGGATATTGCTGAAATTCAAACACCGGTAAGATCGAAAAATTCAACTCATGTATTTCATCAATATACAATGCGAATTAAAAATGGTAAAAGAGATGAATTAAATCAATTTCTTAATTCGAGGAAAATACCTAATAATATTTATTACCCCGTACCACTTTATAAACAAGAGGCTTTTAGTCATTTGGCGGGAGCAGTAGATTTCTTACCGGTTACCGATATGTTGTGCAAGGAAGTGATTTCATTGCCTATTCATACGGAGATGACTGAAGAAATACAGAAAGTAATAACAGATGCGGTGAAAAGTTTTTTTTAGAATGATATAGGTTCGACACAAATTCACAAAAAATAAGATAAAAAAGTACGTTAAAGCGTACTATGAAAAAGTGATGTGTTATACATTAACACACCCGAATTTTTTTTGGGCTGTTTTTATGTATAGGTATTGTGAAATTATTTACGGGAGCATAAGATTATGGAGTTAACACTAATTGTAGGCAAAGTGTGCTAAATATGTATGGTAAGGAGTTTTTTAATTATTATTCACAAAAATCCGAATAATAATGTAACTTAATTAATCAACATCCGTATTAACATTGAAATTAATTTATTAACAAAAAAAACAAAAGAAATGAAAAAAGCAATTTTATTATTAATAGTGATTTTTAGTGTTTCCAATATTTTTGCTCAAAAAGAAGAATCGAATCAGGATACGACAAAGCTGAAATTTGGTAATAAAACTATTATTATTATAGAGGAGACAGAAAAAGAAGATTCTGTCATAATTGAAAAAGAAGAAGAAGTCGTAGTTAAAGAAGGAAAAGAAGGGATAGTAAAGAAAGAGGAAAAGAAAAAACATAAAAAGTCAAAATACAAATCAGCTAAATTTTCCAGGTGGGCAGGTATAAATTTAGGATTCAATCAATTTGTGCATTTGAGAGATTTTGATGCCTTGCATAGTGAATCAGAAAACTGGAGTATTAATCCCTGGAAAAGCAAGACATGGAATATCAATATTATGGAATTCAGTGTGAGTTTGATAAAAAGACATTTGCTTTTAACTACGGGATTAGGATTTGAATTCAGAAATTATAGTTTTGATAAAGATATTGATCTTGTATATAATGACAGAGGAAATACTATTCCGGCAGTGAATTACACGGTTGATTATAGTAAAAATAAATTATCAGCGAGTTATGTACAAGTACCATTATTATTGGAAATAAATACATCTTCAAGACCTAAAAAGGGATTTTATTTAGCAGGAGGAGTAATAGGAGGTTATAAAATGTCATCGGAAATGAACAAAAAATATAAATCAAACGGTCAAAAGATAAAAACGGAAATTCATGATGATTTTAATCTCAATCCATATCAGTTGGAAGGAACATTGAGAATAGGAATTAACAGGTTTACCTTGTTTACTAATTTTGATATGTTGCCTGTTTTCAAAGAAGGAAAATTATCAACAGGAGAAGATCTTGCTAATGTTACTTTCGGAGTTCAATTGATAGGGTTCTAAAGATAAAAACCATAATTGGTTTTTTTATATCACAAAGTTGACACCTGTAATGAAAATTATAGGTGTTTTTTTTATTATATTTCATTCCATCCAAGTATATGATGACCAGACATTTCATAATTATCTTTTCCTCCGTAAACCAATGTTTTATTTCTTGTTTTTCCCATAGTGATTTTATCAAAATAATTCATTCCTTTAAAGAGTTTTGGTAATACGGTTTCAGTGGATTTTATTTCATAAATATCAAAACTATCTCCGGTTTTAGTTAGCAGATCTATTTCATTTCCTTTGGAATCGCGCCAAAACCAATAATTTTTTAAAAGATTTTGATGGTAATTTTTTTTAAAGAAATCTGCTACTACAAAATTTTCAAACAAGCTACCGGTTAAGGTTTGGCTAACTAAATCATTTTCAGTCCTTAAACCCAATAGAAATGATACTAATCCCGTATCATAAAAGTATAATTTAGGAGATTTAATGATACGTTTATTGAAATTTTCGAAATAAGGAGCTAATAAAAAAATAACATAACTACTTTCCAAAATAGAAAGCCACGATTTTGCCGTTGGTTGAGAAATTCCGCAGCTTTTAGCAAGACTGTTGATATTTAGCAATTGCCCTGTTCTTGCTGCGCAGAGACCGATATAATTGTTGAACCGTTTATAATCATGTATTTGTGTCAATGCAGAGACATCTCTATTAATATATGTTTGAATATAATTTGAATAGAAAAATGAATAATCTAAATTCCTGTCATATATTGGAGGATAAAAACCTTTTAAAATTAAAGACTTCCAATCATCCGGAAGCAAACCTGCGGCTTTTAGTTCAGTATTATCAAAAGGCAATAGTTTCAATAAAGCAACTCTTCCTGCTAAACTTTGAGTTATATTTTTTATTAAATGAAAATTTTGTGATCCCGATAATATAAATTGACCAGTTTCACCGGTTTCATCTACTTTTGTTTGTATATATGAAAATAAAGAAGGAGATCTTTGAACTTCATCAAAAATAACATGATTATTATATTTTTTTAAAAAACCTTTAGGGTCTTCATCTGCAAAATTTCTTTCATCGGTATTTTCTAAAGAGATATATTGATAATCGGTAAATATGTTTTTTAACAATGTTGTTTTCCCTGATTGACGTGGTCCGGTTAATGCAATTACCGGGTATTTATGAATTAACCGCTTAATCGTATTTTCAAGTTGTCTTTTTATTATATTCATAATCAATATTTATACAAATATATATAAATTTTGAATTTGCGCCAAATAAATTTTGAAAATACACCGAAAGTATTTTGAATTTACACCAAATAAATTTTGAAAATGCATCAATTAGTAAAAAACCGGTATCAGGTGTGTTTGTTGAAAAAACTTATCAACCAGAATAATATTCCAGCTCCGATAACAGAAACGATTATTCTACCCAATAAGCTATAAGCATAGATTCCAATAAGTCCAAATGCCCATCCGCCGATAATTCCACCGACAATACCAATGATGACATTCATTATAAATCCGAATCCTTTTCCCTTAAAAAGCTGTCCGGCTAACCATCCTGAGATTGCTCCAACAATAATACTATAGATCATAATATTTAATTATAATATTAAAAAAATATCTACCCACTCAGCTAGGGTGCTTTTGAAATGAAAAAAAGTGTTTTTTCAATCAAAATAACTCTACCTTAGCAGATACGAATAAACAATAGAATTAATACATTGACAAATATAATAGATTAAAATCGTATTTTGTTATATCAAT
>JALVEG010000536.1 GCA_027031145.1 Saprospiraceae bacterium
ATAAGGTACCATTTTTTATTCCTTCACCACCATATTTTGCCACCTGTAAAAAAGCATTCTCCTCAGCATGTAAAGAACGGGTATGGACTTGATTTTTATCGTTTTTTAATTTGTTATATACTGACTTGAAACAAAAAGATTGATTTCTACCATTTAATTTTTTTGCAGACAATAGAGGAGAAAACATCATTAAAGCAGATTTGAACTCCATGGATTTTTCATAAGGGCTATATGCAAGTGAAACCGTGTCTTTTAAAAGCTCATCGGTATTTCTTAAAATGCATTGAGTTTGTCCATCTGCAACGTTATTCCAACCAATTGATTTAACTGACCCTTGCTTGTTTGTTACCACTGCACCAACTTGTCGAGAAATGCACCCAGAATTTAACTTGGCCGTATAGGCAATCTGCATCATTTTCTCATCATGAGATGGTGTTACTAATCCTGGATGTTGAATGAGAGAAACATACTTGATGATTTGTCCATAAAGTTCATGATAATCAGGTGATTCAGAAACTTTACCATTGTTGGAAATATGTATATCACTCTTTTGAATGCACTCCTGAATATTTTGAGATATAAATTTATCATAATCTTCCAAGCTGTCACCAGGATTCTCTTTTTTGTTTTGATTTCTTATTTCCTCCTCGGTCATTTCAAAATTTTTGAATAATCTATCACTTATATCTTCAGTATTCGCATTAATTGATAAAAGATAAAAAGCTGAGTAGCGCTCTTTAAAAAACATAATTTCAAATGGATTTCTGAAAGCGTCAATAACAACAAATGTTTCCTTTCCACTACTATTATTTTGTTTTCTAAGTGCCTTTATAAAGCTATTTATTCTTTCAGATATTGCATAAATATTTTCTGCATTACTATCTTCAGATCCATCATATGTTTTAGTTTTACGAATATTGTCACCTATAGCCTGAAAAACTTTTGTGTATTCTCTATAATTTTCTTCGAATAATTTATCTTTTAGCCATTTTGAAATTTTCGGAACTCTATTAATGACAAAATTATAAGTAGATAAATCATATTCATGTCTTTTTAGTTTTCTGAGATTCCTCGTTATTTCGTTTCTATAACTTTTATATTCTTTTTCTAATTCATCAGATAATAATTCGACTCCCATTTTATTTAAAAACTTATTTAATTTATTAAAAGATTTTTCAAAAATAAATGTAGCTATGACATCAGATGCAGTTATTTTTACGAACGGTTTCCAATTCTTTCGATAATACTTATCTATTATATATTTTTTTCTGTGGCTATCATCTGATTCAGGAGTTAAGCATATTTCTGGCAGATTATGTTCTTTTATATTTTTAGTCAAAAAATTTGCCGTAGTTGTACATCCTGCACCAATTTTACCCGTCACACCTAAAATTATAAATTTATCTCTGTGGTTATAAATTGCCTTTACTGCATTATGCATCAGAATACCTCCTCTTCAAAGTAAGTTGTCCTGTAATTTGCCGCTGTCGAGCATCTCCACCAAACCTCTTTGCTTCAATTCCACATACTCCCTATAGATTTGAGATCTTTGATCAGGACGGGAAACCGATGGATCATTTTTCCCAAAAAAACCAAGCGAAAATGTCATATTTATACCACAATTCTTAGAAAGGATTCAAAAACTCTTTTGACAGTTCAAAACAATACGACGTCTCGCTATACTAAACTTGATTTACGTTTCAAAAGATATTTATTACCTTAGATTAAAAGTTAAAACAATTTCTCAGTATGTATGCTAGGAAAAAGGTGAAAGAGCCAAAGTGATCACTCAGGAACGATATCGTATTCTTGCAGCTCTTCCAGATTCTCGTTTTTCGTATAGAGCACCACCCGGCTGGTCCCCTCCTCTTCGGCGCGCTTCCGGTCG
>JALVEG010000537.1 GCA_027031145.1 Saprospiraceae bacterium
ATTATCATACTGTCTCAACCGTTAAATGATGATTGCAACAATGCAATTGATCTGGGGGCAATTCCCATTTGTGATGGTACGGTGTATTCAAATATCACTGCATCCAACAGCGATATAGGAAATAATAACAACGCATCTTGTTATACTACCAATCCCCCGGCAAATGATGTATGGTTTACTTTTAGTTCTACTCAAAATTATGGTGAATTAACCATTGATATCGAAGGTGTTAATACCAGGAAATTAAGAAATATTCAACTTACGGTTTACAGAGGAGCATGTGCGCAGGATGCAATGGTGGAAAGAGATTGTGCGGAGAGTAGTCCCGGTCAGTTTTCTTTGAATTATAACATCGGGAATCTGACTCAGGGTGAAATATATTTTTTAAGAGTCGGTAATTTTGGAGGAGATGATTTTGAAGGAGAATTCACAATTTGCATCAAAGAAAGAACGGAATACAACATAAAAGATGATAATTATTCCACAAAATGTAGTGGGACCCTTTATGATTCAGGTGGTAAAGCAGGTGATTATTCTGATAATGAATATTACACTTTTACTATTTGCCCTGAAAGTAACGTAAAATCCATATCCTTTGATTTTGAATATTATCATCTGCCACTGATCAATGAAAATTTTCAATACGATACAATTCATGATCCTGAATACAAATATGGAGATTATTTGGATATTTACAATGGTAAAGATACAAGCTATGCAAAGTTTTTAAGGATTAGTGGCAATTCCGATGATTTTTTTCTGGATGATTTTATGTATGGCGGAGGAGTTGATTATGAAAATTGTATAAACAGCCCTTGTATCACAATAGCTTTTTATTCCGATGATACTCTCAATGCAGAAGGATTTGTGATGAATTGGCATTGTAATACGGATTTTTGTGATTATCAGGATTCAACTGTCTTGCAAATAGATCCTGGAGTTTCCCAAGATGATCTGTTGACAAATTTATTGCAACCCGGTATTTCAGGTCAAATATCAAAAATCAGTTGCGATAACAGAGCTTATGGAGTTTTCCAAAACAAACAAGGTGAAGATATGGGAATTTCCAAAGGCGTCATACTATCCAATGGGCTGGCAAGCAATGCTAAAGGTCCAAATAATTCTTCAAATATAGGATTTCCGTTCGATGGTCCCGGAGACAGGGATTTGGATAGTTTGTCTGCTATCACAGGAGATTCGTTAATTCCCAAATCTCTGGATGCCTGTATTATTGAAATGGATATTGTTCCTTATGCTGAAGAAATAAGTTATAAATATTTATTTGGCTCTGAAGAATATCCAGAATTTTCAAATACAAATTTCAATGATATTTTTGCTCTGTTTATTGCAGGAAAAGATATAGTTGGATTGCCACAGACCGGGAATCAAAAGAATATGGCGATCATTCCGGGAACTAATGATTTTGTGGAGATAAATTCTGTTAATCCATCTAAAAACTGGAATTATTACCACTCAAACTATTTGGGGAAAGAAATTCAATATGACGGGCTAATCTATGATTCACTTGGGCTGGAACATTATCTTTTTGCCAGGCAAACGGTTACTCCTTGTGATACTTATCATTTGAAATTTGCAATTGCAGACAGGTTTGATTCTATTTATGATTCGGGAGTATTTATAGGTGAATTGACGGATGGCAGACCTCAACTCTTTGTGGAATATTCTACAGATCTGGATTATCTGTTGGATAATTGTGATCTGAATAGTGCTACTGTGGTAATTAAATTGCCTTTTGTTCCTGAAAAAAATACTTCTTACAATATTTCTTTGAAAGGCTCGGCAGGGGAAAATACTGATTACACGAGTGATCTTCCGGATGAAATAACATTTTTGCCTGGAGAAACAGAGAAAAGATATAAGATAGATGTTATTTTGGATAATTTGGAAGAAGGGACAGAATTTATTGAAATAGTTCTTTCCAAAGAATTAAAATGTGGTACCAAAGTTTTGGGAAATCTGAAGATCCCTGTCAAAGATTATTTGGATGTGAAAATTGTTCCTGAAGAGGATTCTTTGATTTTTTGTGGAAAAAATGAAATAAACCTTAAAGCAGAAGGATTAGGTCATATGCATTGGGAACCAAAGGATCTTATTGATAATCCGGATAGTCCGGAGATCATATATTATCCTTCCGATAATATGTGGGTCAAAGTAAGATCCGTTTTAATAGATAGTATTGAAGATAAATGTTTTGGATTTGATTCGATTTTTATCAGGAATACAGAACTTGTATTTGGCCTTGATGAGGATTCGATAAAAATAGTATGTCCCGATTCAGAATTTGATTTGAATATAAATACAAACCTGACTGATTATGATCTGGCATGGTCTCCTGCTGGAAAAGTTAAATCCGAAACATTGAAAAAATCTGCTATTTTTTATGCAGATTCTATTGATTTTATGGTTTACGTGGAATTGTTGGGAGACGGATGCTATGATATTGATTCCGTTTGGATTGATGTTGGAGATAAATATTTTATTGACTTGGCAACAGATCCCGTTTCGGATTTTTATATTGGAGATACTATTTCTGTTATGGCGGATATATTCCCTTCTTTTACGGTAGATGATAGTTATTTCTGGAATATTGATTCTGATTATTTTGATGAATCTTTTGATAATGTGGAAGTAATACTTAATAAGGAAAACACTCTTATAATATATAATTTTGAAGATGAGAACGGGTGTATTGATGTTGATACCTTATTGATCGATGCAAAACTTAGAAAACTGCTTTTTCCAAATGCGATATTTCCCGGTGATGATAAAAATAAGATTTTCAGATTTTATAAAAATTACAACGGACTTGAAGTTTTAACATTTGAAATATTCAACAGATGGGGTGAAAAAGTTTTTTCCTGTGATAATAATGAATGTGCAAATGAAGGTTGGGATGCTACCTATCTTGAAAAACCTGTAGATCCCGGAGTTTATTTATACCGATGTACTGTAAAAACGCCCGTCGGGGTCATTCAGAATTATAAGGGAAATATTAGTGTGTTGAAATAAATAAATTTGATTATTAAAATTTAATGTATATATTTGCCATTTTTGTGAAATCATATATTAAATATGTTTTCTATATCGTTCAATTATAAAATAAAAATATGAAAAATCTGTTTTGGGGTACCTTCTTCTTATTTTCTTTGATCATAAATTATAATCTCAATGCTCAGGAATTGATTTCTTATGAAAAAATAAAGTCAATGACAAAAGAAGAGATCAAGTCCAATTATTTTGTACCTGCTGAATATGATGTAGATATGTACAAAATAATATATGTTACAAAATCCGTGGATATGATGCCTGATACCGCCTCAGGAATTTTCTGTGTTGCTGTCGATACCAATTCTGTTTTTCCTGTTTTGATATATGATCACGGTACTGTAAAAGACAGGCATGATGTGCCTTCTGAGGGTTCGGGTGAGCAATCTTTTGTGATTGCTATTGCTTCGCTGGGGTATCATTGTATTACACCTGACTATATCGGATTGGGTATTTCAAAAGGTTTACATCCGTATATTCATCCTGAAACAGAAGCAGGAGCGGGAATTGATCTAATGTATGCGGTGAAGAATATGGAAGAAACTAAAAGTGTACATTTCAATGATCAGATATTTGTTACAGGGTATTCCCAGGGAGGTCACGCTGCTATGGCAACAGCGAGGGAAATGCAAAATACTTATGGATTAAATGTTACTGCTGCAGCTCCGATGTCAGGACCATATTCCATATCAGGGGAAATGAAAAAATTCACTTTAGGTGATGAAGAATATTATTTTTGCGGGTATATTGGCAGTTTAATGCTAAGCGCAAAGTTGGCTTATCCTGATTTATTGGATAATTTTTCAATTGAAGATATATTTAAACCACAATTTGCTATTATTGTAAGACAGTTTGAAAAAGAAGAGATCGATCTTTCTCAAATGAATAATATGATGATAACATTACTCAGTGCGAACGGAGGTAAAATCTTACCGAAGCTAATGTTCAAACCCGATATTATTGAAAAGATATTTACCGATGATGATTATCCTGTTAATAAGGCTCTCAAAAGAATGGATGTTTGTAATTGGAAACCGGAAATGCCTTTAAAAATGCTTTATTGCAAAGCAGACGATCAGGTTACATATCGCAATTCTATTTATACAGATTCACTGATGAATAGTATCGGTGCAGAAAACGTATCTACGCAAGATGTCTTTTCTCTGGCAAATCACGGACAATGTGTATTGCCTGCTGTTCAAAATATGCTGAATTTTTTCAAACAGTATCAACAAATAGGTTCCCTGACTTCTATTCAAAACACAGATATTACAGAAGTAAATATTTATCCTAATCCTGCAAAAGATCAAATTCATATTTCAGGTTTGGAAAATGATAAAGTTAATATCATAATAACTGATTTGTCGGGTAAGAGACTGGTAAATAGCAAGATAAATATTAATAACAAAATTGATATATCGAATCTTCCTCCAGGGGTATATTTTATGATTGTCAATGTACCTGAAAAAAGGATAATAAGGAAGTTTGTGAAATAGATTCTTAAATGATTTTTATTTTTACATAAAAATACACTGTTTAATTACAAAAAAAATATATTTTTGTCAAAAATAACGACATAGTGTGAGAAAAATACTTATTTTTTTACTTTCTTTTGGTATTATAGCTTCTTTGGTGATAGGTTTATTGTTCAGACAGTGGATCTGGGGAGCTAATGTGAAAAAGGATATTTCTAAAACCGAATTTAAAATACCTTCAGGTTCGAGTTATGACGATGTCTTTAAGCTTTTGAAAAAAAAGAAAATTCTCTACAATTATGCTTCATTTGATTTTTTAGCCGGAGTGATGAAATACAAAAAAAACAAAGTTGCCCCCGGTAGATATATTTTAAAACCGGGTATGAGCAACAGGGAATTGATCTCTATGTTCAGAGCCGGTTTGCAAACTCCATTGAACATAACTTTTAATAATGTAAGAACCGTAGAGGAATTGGTTGGGAAAATCTCTCATTATATTGAAGCGGATTCAACAGAGATAGTTGAACTCCTGCATGATAGCTCATATATTGCTGATCTGGGATACAATAAGTATAATATTTTAACGATGTTTATTCCCAATACTTATCAATTTTTTTGGAATACGGATCCTGAAGACTTTATAGAAAGGATGAAAAAAGAACATGATAAGTTTTGGAATGAAGAAAGAAGGAAAAAAGCAAAGAATATCGGGCTGAAACCGGATGAGGTTTTTACCCTGGCTTCAATTGTGGAAAAGGAAACTCTTGCCAAAGAAGAAAAGCCGGTAATCGCTTCTGTTTATCTGAATAGATTGAAAAGGGATATGCTGCTGCAGGCGGACCCGACAGTGGTTTATGCTGCTAAAGATTTTGGGCTTCAAAGAGTATTAAACAAACATCTTAAAATTGATTCTCCTTACAATACATACAAAAACAAAGGGTTACCCCCCGGCCCTATCTGTATGCCGGATGTTGGTACAATAGATTCAGTATTAAATGCTAAAGATACCGATTATTTATTTTTCTGTGCGAAACCAAATGGACATGGAAGACATGCTTTTGCAAAAACAAACAGACAACATGTCAATAATGCCAATAAATACAGGCGTTGGCTTAATAAAAATAAGATCAATTAGTATTTTGATTTTTTAAATAGACCATGTAAAGATAAAGACATTAACCATAACAATATTTTGAGAATCGCTTTAAAATAGTTATTTTTACCGCAAAGTAAATATTTCTATGAAAAATCCAAATATAAAATTGTTATTAGGAGATGAAGCGGTGGCACAGGCCGGTATTGATGCCGGAATATCCGGTTTTTACGGTTATCCCGGAACTCCTTCCACAGAAATTATTACATATGCACAGAGATCAAAAATTGCAAAAGAAAGAAATGTACATACCAAATGGTCTGTAAATGAAAAAACAGCAATGGAAGAAGCTTTGGGAATGAGTTATGCCGGTAAAAGGAGCATGGTAACCATGAAACATGTTGGTCTTAATGTTGCCGCAGATGCTTTTATCAATTCAGCAATATCCGGCGTGAATGGTGGACTAGTAGTGACAGTTGCAGATGATCCGTCAATGCATTCATCTCAAAATGAACAGGATTCCAGGTTTTATGGAAAATTTGCCATGATCCCCATTATGGAACCTTCCACTCAACAAGAAGCCTATGATATGACCAGGTATGCTTTTGATCTGTCTGAAAAAGTGAAACTACCTGTTTTATTGAGGTTAACGACAAGACTGGCACATTCCAGATCAGGAGTTGTTACTGTTGAACCAAAGGAACAAAACAAACTTAATCCACCTGATGATACTCATCGATTTATTTTATTACCATCCAATGCCAGAGGGAGATATGCATCATTGGTGGATATACAACCTGAACTGGTTGAAATATCTGAAAATAGTGAGTATAATAAGTATTTTGATGGAAATGATACTTCATTGGGAATTATCTCAAGCGGTATAGGATATACTTATCTGATGGATAATTTTCTGGAAACACCAAATCCATATCCTACATTAAAGATCAATCAATATCCGTTACCGAAAAAGATGATAAGGGATCTATTTCAAAAATGTGACAAAATATTGATCATTGAGGAAGGATATCCGGTTATTGAAGAATTATTAAGAAATAATATTTTTGAAGATAATAAAGTTTTAGGAAAATTGACAGGAGATCTTCCAAGGACAGGTGAACTTAATTCCGATATTGTTGCTAAATCCTTAGGTTTGGAAGTTGCGGAAGATATTTCAATCCCTTCATTGGTCAAAGGAAGACCTCCTGCTATGTGTGTAGGATGCGGACACAGGGATCTGTATGATGAACTCAATACTTTGACAAAAGAGATAGGGCGGCGAAGAGTATTTTCAGATATTGGATGTTATACTTTGGGGGCACTTCCTCCTTATGAAGCTATTGACACCTGTATAGATATGGGAGCATCTATAACTATGGCTAAAGGAGCTGCGGATGCAGGCATATTTCCGGCTATTGCAGTTATAGGAGACTCCACATTTACTCATTCGGGTATTACAGGATTGCTTGATGCTGTTAATGAAAATTCACCGATTACCATATTGATTTCAGACAATTATACCACAGCTATGACAGGAGGGCAGGATACTGCTGCTACCGGAAGGATAGCAGAAATTTGCAGAGGGGTAGGAGTGAAAGAAGAGCATCTTAAATTGATTATCCCTTTGAAAAAAAATATGGAAAAAAATATTGAGATCATAAGAAATGAAATAAATTACCAGGGAGTTTCAGTGATTATTGCACAAAGAGAATGTGTTAAATTCTATAAAAAAATGTAATTATGCAAGATAATATTATATTGGCCGGAGTTGGAGGTCAGGGAATACTTTCAATAGCTGCTGTTTTAGCAATGGGGGCATTATCAAAAGACTTGTTTGTAAAGCAATCCGAAGTTCATGGTATGAGTCAAAGGGGTGGAGCTGTTCAGTCTCATATTAGAATATCAGATAAAGAAATTCAATCTGTATTAATTCCAAAAGGTCATGCTAATGCGATTATTTCCGTTGAACCGATGGAAGCACTCAGATATGTTCCCTGGTTAAATTTGGAAGGTT
>JALVEG010000538.1 GCA_027031145.1 Saprospiraceae bacterium
CGTTAACCGGTGTTCGATATTAAAATGCTTAATAGAACGTCGAATATCGATTAACGAATGATGATTTTAGAAGTAAGGAAGCGAGGTTGGATGGTGCTTGTGTATTAGTTTTTATTGTAAAAGTTATTATGAAACGGGAATTAATCCCCCGCTGGCGGGGGACATAGGGGATGGAAATAATTATTAATTTTTCTCTTGTTCTGGGTTCCTTGTTTTGATGCGGGGATCTCCTACGCCAAGGTCTTCGCCATGCGCCTATGCTGAGGTCTTCGCCAGAGGCTACGACCACCGGCGAAAGCTTCGGCGAAAGCATAAGGCTACGACCGTCGGCGAAAGCTTCGGCGATTAAAAAGGTTTGGACTGTCAAATTTATTTGACGGAAGGTATAAGTTACTTAATATGTATTTACTCAGGTATTACTAATCGGGCTAAAGCCCGTATATTATGTTGAATACCATAACCCGTCAGCTAAAGCCGACGGTAATATTGCATGAAAGATTACCGTCTGCTTTAGCTGACGGAGTTTGATAAGTTCTGATACATAGGGCTTTAGCCCGATAGCAAACAACCTGAGTAGTTACTTAAAATTAAAATAGATATTATGAGCAAAATTATTGTTCTTGGTGCAGGTATGGTAGGTAGCGCAATGGCTATAGATCTTGCAGGAAAACATGATGTTACCTTAACGGATAAAGATATTAATGTATTAAATAAGGTAAAAAAGAAGTTTTCAGGTCTTGAGATATCACAACTGGACGTAACAGTTAAATCTGATCTGCAAAATGCGATATCTAAATTTGATATGGTAGTTTGTGCCGTTCCGGGATTTTTGGGATATCAAACTATGCAATATATTATCGAAGCAGGCAAAGATGTAGTGGATATATCATTTTTTCCGGAGAATGCTTTGGAACTGGATGATCTTGCTAAAAAGCACAATGTTACTGCCATTGTTGATTGTGGAGTTGCTCCCGGAATGGGGAATATTTTGCTTGGATATCACAATGAAAATATCAAAATATCAAATTTTTTATGTCTTGTAGGTGGACTTCCTAAAATAAGGAAATGGCCCTTTGAATATAAAGCACCGTTTTCTCCTGTTGATGTGATAGAAGAATATACACGTCCTGCGAGATATGTTGAAAATGGCGAACTTATCGTTAAAGAAGCTCTTTCCGATAGCGAGTATTATGATTTTGACGGTATCGGTACATTGGAGGCATTCAATTCGGATGGGTTGAGATCTTTGATTTATACAATGCCTGATATCCCCAATATGAAAGAGAAGACACTGAGATATCCGGGACATATTGAATATATCAAAATTTTGAAGTCAAGTGGTTTTTTCAACAAGCAACCTGTGGAAATAAATGGTAATCTAATTTCGCCAATAGATTTTACCAATAAAATTTTATTCAATGAATGGAAATTGGGAGAAAATGAAGAAGAATTTACGGTTATGAGAATAATTATTGAAGGAGAAAATGATAAGGGAGAAAAAGTTGAAGTAAGATACGATCTTTATGATACTTATGATAAAAATTCAGGTACTTCATCAATGGCAAGGACAACAGGTTATACGGCAACTGCGGTAACAAATATGATCCTGGACGGATATTTTAATAAAAAAGGAGTATTTCCACCGGAATTAGTTGGTAAACACGAGAAGTGCTATGAATATGTATTGAATTACCTTGAGGAGAGAAATGTGATTTATAAAAAGACGGAAAAGATTATATAAATTCTTGTAACTGCTCAGGTAGTTTAATTTATTGATTATCTGAGAATTGAAAGCATAATAATATTTTCTCAATTATCCTTTCCCTTTTAAGGGAAATAAGAAAGGGTTCTAAATAGAAAGTTTTGAAAATATTATTATGCGAATA
>JALVEG010000539.1 GCA_027031145.1 Saprospiraceae bacterium
GATGATGTCGATAGTGATGTAGACGGATCAAACGGTTTTGGAACTACTGCTAAATTTAATACAGAGATAAATATATTTCAAAATAAATGGGATGCAGGAGTATATGAATGTGTACAAATAGGTGATTTAGCATGGCTCGATTATAATATGAATGATGTTTATGATTCAACAGAAACCGGTGTAAATGGATTATTGGTGAATTTGTATCGCCTGGTTAATGATAATTGGGTATTATGGGATATTGATTATACAGGTATCAATCCAAATAGTATTTGTGGTGACGGTTATTATTCATTTTGCACAAATCCCGGAACATATTTCTTATATTTTGCAATTCCACCTCAAGGTTTGGTTGCAGCACAACCTTTTGCAGGAAATGATCCGGAAAGGGATAGCGATATAAATAGAGCGCATGGAATAGGCACTACAGAATCATTTACTCTTGTTTCAGGTCAGGAAAAAGATTTATCCATAGATGCCGGATATTATGAAATGTCTATGGTTACAAATAGTCTTGCATGGATTGATGAAAATGCTGATGGTATAAAGGATCCGAATGAAACAGGTGTTCCAAATATGCTAATAGATATTTATGATATCAATGGAAATTTATATCATCAGGCATATACGGATGTAGATGGCAATTATTATATTGATTATCTTCAAGCAGAAGATTATTATTTAAAATTTCATATTCCTTCAGATTATAATGGTTATGGATTTACTGCCAGTAATCAGGGTAATGATGATTTTGATAGTGATGTTACCAATGCTTATGGATTTGGTACAACAGATTTATTTGAGTTGGCTCCCGATGAAGAAAAACAGCACCAGGATGCCGGTATTAGTGAGGGATCCTTACCTTTAAATTCATTATTTGTAGGAGCAGAATGGAGAGATGATCATGTTTTAGTAAAATGGCTGACAGCAAATGAGATCAATGTAGAAAAATTTATAATTCAACGGGCATTTGATAAAAATGACAGGTTTATTGATCTGGGAGAAGTCAAATCAAAAGGAAAATCTGTAAATTCATATAAATTTGATGATTTTTCCAAATTTAAAAATGGTGTTTATTATTATAGAATAATCACAATTGATAATGATGGCCTGAGGAGTATTAGTAAGATTGTTCCGGTATTTATAAGTAAAAATGATGGCAAGTATAATCTGAGAATTTATCCAAATCCTGCTGTTAATAATACGTTTATTTCATTTGATTTACCAAGGGAAACTAAAGTTAAAATCGATATCTTGAATATTCAAGGTGAAAAAATTATGGATATAAATGATTTTGAATATTATAAATTAGGTAACAATAATATTGCTGTTAATTTGAATCAACTTGATGCTGCAACTTATTTTATCAGATTTATTTCTGAAAATAATACAATATTTAAAAAATTGTATCTACTCAGGTAGGGTGCTTTTGAGATGAAAAAATTTAATTTTTTTGTCAGATGAAACTCATTTTTTGAAGGCATAACTTGTCCCGCAAAAAGGCGGGAGTGGAGCTACGTCAAAAAAAATAGCTGAAATATGGCAAAAAAAGAGATTTTTTCAATCAAAATGACTCTACCTGAGTAGATACAAAAAAAAATATACTTGGTAAATAATTTATTAGTGCACTGTGCAAAATAGTATTACACCATACCCACAAAACCCATAAATGCCAAAGAAAGCAATCCAGCTACCAGTAAGGCTATCGGTACTCCCTGCATACCTTTAGGAATATTTACAAGTTCCAATTGCTCTCTTATGCTTGAAAATATTATTATCGCCAGGCCAAATCCCAAAGCATTGGAAAAAGCGAAAACCATTGCCTTGATAAGTGTGGCATCTTCCATACCTAAAGCCAGTATCGCAACACCAAGAACAGCACAATTAGTTGTGATCAGTGGCAAAAATACTCCAAGTGCCTGATACATCTGAGGACTTACTTTTTTCAATACTATCTCAACCATCTGTACCAGTGTTGCGATTACCAGGATAAAAGTGATGGTCCTAAGATATTCCAAACCAAGAGGTACCAAAAGATATGAATGCATAAGATATGTTACCATTGTTGCCAGCGTCATCACAAATGTAACTGCGCCTGTCATCCCCAATGCCGTAGGAAGTTTTTTGGATACTCCGAGAAAAGGACAAATACCGAGAAACTGGCTTAAAACTATATTGTTAACAAAGATAGCCGATATGATGATTATTAAGTATTGCATAATATTAGTTTTTCAATGTTAATTTATTATAAATTGCCGATAGATATGCCAATGCAATAAATGCTCCCGGAGGTAAAATAAATAACAATATGGTATTGGCATTTTCACCAAACAATACAAGATTGAAAATACTTCCGCTACCGAGAATTTCCCTTGTGGCTCCCAGAACTGTAAGTGCCAATGTAAATCCCAATCCCATCCCCAGTCCGTCAATGATTGAATGATATACATTATTTTTTGATGCAAATGCCTCTGCCCTGCCCAATATGACACAATTGACAACGATAAGCGGAATAAAAATTCCCAATTGATCATAGAGGAAAGGAATAAATGCTTCCAAAATCATTTCTACTATGGTTACAAATGATGCTATCACAACAATGAAAGCCGGAATTCTTACTTTATTGGGAATCAGGTTTTTAATCAACGAAACAACTATATTTGACATTATCAGAACAAACATCGTAGCAATTCCCATTCCCAGTCCGTTGTATGCAGTTGTTGTTACTCCGAGAGTGGGACACATTCCCAACAACATTACAAAAACGGGGTTTTCTTTTATTATTCCCTTGAAAAAAATTTGTTTAATATTGTTCATGATATAATTTTATCTATTACTATTTTTAATATTATCGAATACAATTAATATTTCAATTATTTTGTCATTATTTTTGTTTGTTTTACCACAAAAATATCGCCAAAATAGGACTACCATAATTTCATCCCTAACTGGATTTTACTCAGTATCAATTATATAAATTTTTAAATTTTAATCGAATAATTTTTATTTTTCAAAGTTTTTTTTCTCATTTACAAATGTATTATAAGCCGTTTGTACAGCATCCCCAAATGCCCTGCTGCTAATTGTCGCCCCGGTAATAGCATCTACCATCCCCCCGTCTTTTTTGACTTTCAGATCAAAATTTTCAGGATTTTTATCAATAAATTGTTTCAAAAATGATCCGGATGTCATTTTGGTTCCTAATCCCGGTGTTTCTTTTTGTTCCAACACAACAATATTGTGAATATTCCCTTTACCGGTAAAACCAACCATTAGTTTTATCAATCCGTTATATCCTTTTTTTGAAAAGGTGGAGATAGCTATTCCTGCCAATTTATCATTTTTCAAACCCGGAAATACAAAAAGACTGTCTTTTTCTCCCTCTACTGCAATAGCTTGTTTTTCAGCGAACGGATCATTTGTTATTTCAGGCAAAACTGTTTGTATGGCTTTTATTTGTTTCTGTTTTCTTGCTTCTGCTTTGGGTCCTTTTGTCAGTTCATTCATATAAGCAAGAGAAACCCCTGCTATCAGTGTCACCAAAGTAAGTGATATGATCATATTAAAAAAAGTAGATTCCAGTTTTTTCATAAAAATAGAATTTAAGCACCAAACCTTTTTGGTTTTAATAATTTATCAATCAATGGCACAAAAGCATTCATTATCAAAATAGCAAATGATACTCCTTCGGGATATGCTCCCCAGTATCTTATCAGCATTGTGATCAGACCTATGCCTGCTCCAAAGATCAATTTTCCTTTATTATCCATTGGACTTGTTACAAGATCCGTAGCCATAAAAAATGCTCCAAGCATAATACCTCCTGTCATCAGGTGAAATCCGGGATTTGCATAATGCAGGGGATCTATTGACCACATTATTGTTGAAAAAATCACAATACTCAATATCATCGAAACCGGAATATGCCAGGTGATCACTTTTTTCCATAATAAATATATACCGCCCAAAACAAGAGCGATCACGGATATCTCCCCTATTGATCCACCGATAAAACCTAACAACATATCATAGTATGAAGGCAATTTATTCATGATCTCATCTATTGTGATATTTCCGTCTCTCAATGCTTCTTTCATATATCCAAGAGGAGTTGCACCGGAAACAGCATCAGCAATAGATAATCTGTTTTCAAATACCTTGGGCCAGTTTGTCATTTGTACTGGAAAAGATATCAATAAAAATACCCTTCCTACCAATGCAGGATTGAAAATATTTGATCCCAATCCTCCAAAAGACAGTTTGGCAATACCGATAGCAACCAAACTTCCTGTAATAATCATCCAAACAGGCAATCCTGCCGGCAGGTTAAATGCCAGTAACAATCCTGTTAAAGCAGCAGAACCGTCATTGATAGTTGTGGGTATTTTCATTAAATACTTTTGGATCAAATACTCAAATATCATACAGGATGCAATAGCAATAACCGTAAGGATCAATGCACTAAGCCCAAATACGTAAAATGAGATCAACAATGCAGGAATCAATGCATAGATCACTTTGTACATCATTTTCTTTACACTTTCGTTAGTGTGCACATGAGGTGATCCTGAAATAATAATTTTGCTATCCATCGGTTAAGAATTTAATTCGTTTTTCACAGCTGCTTTCCCCAGTCTGATATAATCCAATAACGGTCTGTTTGAAGGACAAATATAACTGCATGACCCGCATTCGATACACATCATGATATCTTCTTTTTTTGCCCTGTCAATCAAAACTTTTTCTGTTAAATTCATCAATAAATACGGTTCCAGTCCCATCGGACAAACATCAATACACTTTGAGCATCTGATACATGCCTGAACTTCTCCTCTTATGGAATCTCTTTGAGGCATCAACAAAATACCCGATGTCCCTTTTGTAACGGGGATCGAAAAATCTTTCACCGCTTTACCCATCATAGGACCACCGTTGATGATCTTACCGGTATCTTCCGGAATGCCTCCTGCCATATCCAGTAAATGCTGAACAGGAGTACCCAGTCTTACCCAAAAATTTGAAGGGTCTGGTATTGATTTTCCCGTAACGGTAACCACTCTTTTTATTAATGGAATATTTTTCTGAACAGCTTCATATATTGCAAAAACAGTACCCACATTATAAACAATAATGCCCAAGTCGATAGGAAATTTTCCAAAAGGTACTTCTTTTCCCGTTATTGCTTTAATCAATTGTTTTTCTGCTCCCTGAGGGTATTTTACTTTCAATGCACTCACTTCAATACCGGGATCAGTCTTTACTTCTTTTTCCAAAATATCAATTGCATCCGGTTTATTATTTTCAATCCCGATCACTGCTTTTTTAATTCCTAAGACTTTTAGAATAATTTTAATCCCAACTATTAATTCTTTCGGTTTTTCAAGCATCAACCTGTGATCTGCAGTAAGAAATGGTTCGCATTCTACCCCGTTAATAATTAAAAGTTCAGGTTTTGTTGAATAATTATCAACGTTTAGTTTAACATGAGAAGGAAATGTTGCTCCTCCCAATCCTACGATACCGGCATCTTTGATCTTACTCAATATTTCCTCTTTTGAATAATCAATATTTTCATTAAGCGATTTGTCAGTATCCACTCCATCTACCCATTCATCTTCTTCAACCTTTACTACAATAGCAGGTTTTTTATATCCTGAAGCATCGGTAAAATTATCAATTTTCATTACCATGCCGGTTACAGGAGAATGGATATTGGCAGAGATCATACTTGTCGCTTTTGCGATTAATTGCCCTGTTCTGACTCTTACTCTTCTTTTGACGATTATTTCAGGCGGAGTTCCTATATGCTGAGCTATCGGGATCTGGACAATCTTAGGCAAAGGAATAGTTTTTATAGGACTTTCTTCTGATAGTTTATTATCAGGGATATGAAGACCGCCTTTTGGAAATGTTTTTAGCATTTTTTATTTTTTTATATTTTAATTCTGTACTACCGCACTTTCTTGCTTCTTTACTTTTTTAGGAGGAAATCCTGTTTCGATTATTGATCCCGTTGGACACACGTCAACACACTTCCTGCACAAAGTACATTTATCAGCTTCGATATATGCCAGAAAGTTCTGCATTAGTATGGCGTCTTTCGGACATATTTTTGCACATTTCGAACAACCGATACAGGCATTATCACAAGCTTTTAGCGCTATTCCTCCCTTATCTTCATTCTTGCATGCAACATATATTTTCAGATTTCTTTTATTTTTAGGTCTTAGTTCCAGTAGATCTTTAGGACATTCCAAAACACAGGCATTGCAACCGGTACATTTATCGGGATCCACAACAGGTAAATTTGTTTCAGGATCTATATGTATCGCATCAAATGCACAAACCGCAACACAATCACCAAAACCATCACATCCGTAATCACAATCGGTATCACTGGCAATACTCAGATCCGATATCCTGCATGACTTTGGTCCGTCATAAGTTGTTACCGGTTTACGTGCATCACAAGTACCATTGCATAACAAAACCGCAATTTGTGGTTTTCTTTCGGGAATACTTTTGTCCAATAAAACAGCAATTTCCTTCATTTTGTCATTTCCACATACAGGGCAGTAAAATTCGGATATATCTTCTGATTCTACAAGTAATTGTGCCAATGACCGGCATCCGGGTAAGCCGCATCCACCACAATTTGCACCCGGAAGCATCTCTTCCACAATATCTATCTTGGGATTTTCAAAAACTTTGAATTTATTTGCGATTAGATAAAGTAAAAAAGATGATAAAAATCCCAAACCTGATAAAGAACCGACAGTATATAATACAGAATCACTCATATCATAAGTGCTTTATTTTTAAATTAAACCTTTTATTGAAATACTTTCTATAAAGAAATAGCATTAAATAATAGATTATAAGAATCAAAATGGATATCAAACCGGCTATTCCCTCATCAACATAAAAAGAAAGGACTATAACCCCTGAGATCAATATGATAAACGGGAAAATATATGCCCAAAACAATGCAAAAAAAGCCATTTGTGAAGACATAATAATTTCTACTTTTTCTCCAGTTTTAAACCCTGTTTTATCAACATTTATTTTCAAAATATCTTTATTGCTGTTTATGACACTGCAAGACCCTTTGATTGAGCAGGCAGCACAATCCAAATTATCATCGATCACTACTTGTGCAACTTGATCAACTATAGTTTTGATAGTTCCTGTATGTGTCATTTTGCTCATTAGATATTATTTATTACAAAAAAAAACTATCCTGTATTAAATTCAAATGTTTTTTATTACTTTCAATATCTATTTGGCATTATTATAAATTGAAGAAAAACACAATAAAAATTAAACTTTTCTTTATGTTAATACTCAGGTATTTATCATTTTTATTAAACAGCTTTTTAAGATAAAAAACAACCTGTAAATATAAAATTTAAAGCTAAAAATATAAAGGGAATTTTAGGATATTAGTTGAAAAACAGAATTTGATTTTTTAGATTATCAGAATTTGATACGGTTTTTTTTATCAGAACTAGAAAAAATCTTATCTTTGGTTTGAATTTTTCTTTTTTATTATCACAAAAAGTATTGTTATGTCAAAAAAATACACTTTTATTTTAATGTTGATTGCTTTAGGCACATTATTGAGTTTTCAATTATACTCTCA
>JALVEG010000540.1 GCA_027031145.1 Saprospiraceae bacterium
TGAACTATTGTCATGTCATTAAATACATCGGGTAATCCCTCTACTTTTAATTTCAGATCTTTTACTTTGGCTTTGGATAAATAATTCTTTACTCCGAAAATAGTTGTTCCTGCCACCAAGGCTGTTGCACCATAAGAAATGATACCTGTTATGAATTTTTTTCTTGAAGGATCATATTTATTATTTGAAGTTGATGATAAATAATTTACTATACCGATAAGCAATTTTATTATATCTATTGCAATAAAAGTGACAAACAGTAGCATCATGATACCTAACCATAGATATGCTATCCATAAAACAGGCCTGAAATAGTTGTATGGCAATGCTCTGGAAAAATAGATTGATAAAGGCAGCAATACAGCCATAAAAATAAGGCTAAATGTTGCAATGCTGCGGTATCTTCCTATTATTCCGGTATCCCTGACCAATCTTAGCCAAAGATAATAATGAACAGATGATACAACTATTATCACTATTGTCAAAAAGATCATCAGACTAAGTGTTTTTGACATAATTTTATTTTATAAACAGCATCTTTATTCGATATGCCAACCAGTACATAACAGGAACAATGATCAATGTTAAAAAAGTAGCGAACACCAATCCGTAAATTACTGTCCATGCCAATGGTCCCCAAAACTGGACACTGTCACCACCATAATATATCTGTGGATCAAGGTCTGTGATCAATGTGAAAAAATTGAAATTGAATCCATAAGCCATTGGAAGCATTCCTAATACGGTCGTGATCGCTGTCAATAATACCGGTCTCAAACGGGTAGTTCCGGCCTGGATAATCCCTTCTTTGACCAAATTCAATGGTAGTTTATTGTTGGGGAGGCCCAATTCTTTCCTTCTTCTTCCAATAGTCAGATTGGTATAATCGATAAGCACAATAGCATTATTTACGACTACTCCTGCAAGTGAAATAATTCCCACTCCGGTCATTACTATTACTATATCCTGATTATTGACCACTAAGCCCAAAAATACTCCGATCGTACTGAAAATAACCGAAAACATGATGATAAACGGTGATAATACAGAGTTGAATTGAGCTACCAGCAATAAAAATATTAAGAATAAAGCTACCATAAAAGCATTCATTAAAAATGCCGTATTTTCTGCCTGTTCTTTTTGCTCACCCGTAAAAGAATATTCATATCCTTTTATCATAGGGTAGGAGTGCATCAGAGTTTTTAATTGTTGCACTATTTCATTAGCATTGTATCCTGCCAAAACATTTGAATATATAGTCACAACTCTATCCTGATTTTTTCTTTTGATGGAAGAAAAAGTTGAAGCATATTTAATTGAAGCTACCGATGAAATAGGAACCTGTACAATTCTTCCGTTATTAGGGTTACGGAAAGTAACTCTTTGATTCAACAGGTCATTGATCTGATATCTGTATTTATCGGCTAATCTCAGCATAATAGGATATTCTTCTTCACCTTTTTTGAATTTTGAAACCTCTTTACCATAAACTGAAGTTCTGATAGCATCAGCAATACTAAAGGTAGAAAGTCCATATCTTCTGGCTGCACCTCTGTCTATTTTTATCAATATTTCCGGTTTGCCTATTTTTATATCAGCTTTTAATTCTTCAATACCGGGAATATTGTGTGAGTTTATATATTTGATAACATTATGCGATACATCAATAAGCTTGTCGATATCCTCACCTTTGATTTCAATATTAATAGGTTTTCCTGTAGGTGGACCTTTTTTATCCTTGTCTACAATAATATTTGCACCAACTACATCCCTAACACTTGTTTGAATTGCTTTCATAGCATCTTCGGATGACAGGTCACCTCGTAGATCATCAGCGACAAAAGAAACCGTTATTCTTGCTTTATTAGGAGATGATCCCGGTTC
>JALVEG010000541.1 GCA_027031145.1 Saprospiraceae bacterium
CAGGGATTTGTTGCGAAAGAAAAGGGACAGATTATTGTTGAAACTGATGAAAAAAAATATCATTGATTCAACCACATACAGATTATCATTACAGGAGGATTTACCGGATAAACCCTTACCATTGCCTTCATTGGCATCTCACTTGACAGACAGGCTGGCAAGTGAATATAAAAAAGGAAGATTTTACACATTTATCGATAAAGAACTGCAGGAGCAGGTTAATAAAACCGTGGAGTATCACCAGAGAATATTGCGTGGCAATGAAATTTATAATATGGCTGTAATCATAGTCAGAAACAGCGACGGAGCTGTAATCTCTTACGTTGGTAATACAAGTGAACCGGATAATGCTCATAACAATTTTATCGATATGATAAAAGCTGGGAGATCCGGAGGTTCTATTTTAAAGCCTTTATTGTATGCTTCCGCTTTTGAACAGGGAACGATAACTCCATATCAGTTGCTTCCCGATATTCCTGTCAATATTAATGGCTACAATCCCGAAAATTATAATAGAAAATATTCAGGAGCGGTCAGTGCGGAAGAAGCACTTAGCAGATCATTGAATATCCCCGCTGTCATTTTGCTCAAAAGATTTGGAATTACCAATATGATAAACAGATTTCATGACCTTGGTCTTACTACTGTGACAGAATCTGCGGAATATTATGGATTGCCTTTGATTTTGGGTGCTCCGGATGTCCGGTTGTGGGAACTGGCAGGAGTATATTCATCTATGGCAAGGACATTGAACAATTATGTGGAAAATAATAGTATATATGGCACACATGATTTTCATGAACCGGTTTTATTGAAAAAGGGAAAAATGAATTTAGCCAATGATCATAAAGTTGATGCACCTGTTTTGAGTGCATCGGCTATTTGGAGCACTTTCAATATAATGACCAAAGTGATCAGGCCTGATGATGAAGGAAATTGGGAAGAATTTTATTCACATCGCAAAATTGCCTGGAAAACCGGAACTTCTTTTGGCTTGAGAGATGCCTGGTCGGTAGGAGTGTCAAGGGATTATACAGTTGGGGTATGGGTAGGAAACAGCAATGGAAAGGGAAGACCCGGACTGGTCGGAGTGAAAGCTGCTGCACCTGTACTTTTTGATATTTTTGATAAATTGCCGAATTCCGTTTGGTTTGAAACACCACATGATGATCTGAAGGAAGTAGTTATATGTCATAAGTCGGGATTTATTGCATCTGAAAATTGTGGTAAAATCGATACTGTATTGCTTCCTCAAACTGCCAGATATAAAAGTATTTGTCCATTTCACAAAGTATTTGTAATGGATACCACGGAAGAATATCTGGTACCCGATCAATGCAAATCAACGCTTGCTACGAAATTGGTTAAAAGATTTGTTTTGCCACCGCTTCAGGAATATTATTATAAAATACATCATCCTGAATATAAAGGAATTCCTCTCAAAGAAATTAGTTGCAAGGATGGTAAAAGAAAATTTTCATCCGGAATGGAATTCATTTATCCTAATGACAAAACCAAGGTTATCATACCTAGGGAATTTGATGGTAAAATGGGTAGAGTAGTATTTAAGATCGCACACAGAGAACCGAAAACAAAAGTTTTTTGGCATATAGATAATAGATTTATTGCAGAAACCACAGAATTTCACAATATAGAGGTTTTGGTATTACCCGGAAAACATATTTTAACCGTGATAGATGAGAATGGTGATAAGATCAGCAGGACTTTTGAGGTTGTGAAATAAAAAAAGCTATTGGAAATGAATAAAATTTAGTGACTCAAAAGAGTAGAATGATATTGAGATCAATAAGAATATTTATTAGCCAAAAACGATTGTATGAGAATTGGATATCTACAAAAATAAAAAGACTTCCCAAAAAAT
>JALVEG010000542.1 GCA_027031145.1 Saprospiraceae bacterium
ATACAATAATGAAATATAATGGAGAAATATCGCCATACGATATATCCGGTTTACTTGCTTACGACAAGTATTTAATCGCCGTATATTATGATGATGATAGGAAAATAATGCAATTTCTGGTTATTGATATTGAAAATAAAAATATAAAAGAAAATCTTATATTTTCGGCAGGTAGTGCAATATTTGATTGTAACATTACGGATAATTTTGCCAATGTTTCTTGTTCAAAATTAAAATTTTCGTATAACCTTAATACCGGTGATTATTTTATTGATGAAGGAGATGAAATTGGTAATAATATATACTCTATTTCAGATGTATCTATAAATGAATATGAAAAAATATCAATTGTTTTATTCAATACATTTGAT
The DNA here is from genome assembly GCA_027031145.1 of Saprospiraceae bacterium. Classification (GTDB taxonomy): domain Bacteria; phylum Bacteroidota; class Bacteroidia; order Chitinophagales; family Saprospiraceae; genus JADJGA01. The sequence continues at coordinate 372 of JALVEG010000542.1, forward strand.
TATTTGAATGCGTATGATTTTAATGATAGTGATTTGCTTTGGAAATGTTATGATCATTATTCCAGAATATTGCCGCTGCATTTAATAGATTCCAAAGGAAATAAATTTACTTATCTGATAAAATCCGATAGAACTTTTTTAAGTTTAATAGATCCATACACAGGAATAATCAAAGCGCATTTGAAAAATGATTATATATATGATATTCATAATTCACATATTTATAATAATGATGAAATAATCCTATTAAATGACAAAAGAGAATTGACAAAAATTAAAATAATTAAGAAATAAATCCGGATGTTAAAAACTGATAGAAGTAGTGGGATTCCTAAAAGGGGAAAAAATTACTCAAATATTTGTTGACACACTTCAAAAACCCTGAATAATAATTATTATCACTTTTTACCCAAACACCACAGATAAAGGTGAACCATAAACAGGATTGGAAAAAAGCTATGAATTTATAAATGACATTGAAGATTGAATAAAAACTAAATTAACATTGAGTATGAAATATAAAATAATGATTGTTATAGTATTAGCTATATTGTTAAATATATCTGTAGCGATGAGATGGAATACAAATATATTCTTTATGATTGGTGAATTGTTTTTATTAGGTATTTTATACTTGGTTATCTCCGCATTATTTTATTTTTTCACTAAAAAGTATAAGAAGGGAATAATTGATTTTGTGTTATTTATCATTTTATGTCTTTTAGGTTCATTGACTTTTGTTTTTATATAAATTTTATAGATCACTCTAAAACATGACAAGCGCTAAAACAAACAATCTCAGTATTAAATTTATCAATTATACATTTATCTTTGCCGCCATTGCATTATGTATAATGGGTTCATCAAATATATTGTTAAATATAACTGTAATTTCATTTTTTAGCTTTTCATTTGTTTTAGTATTTCTAGTATTTGCAATTATTAAATTGATTAATAAAAAAAAGAAAAGTGCAATTTTTTATTTTATCGTCGCACTTGGATTTTCAGTTTACTGGTATATAAGTATTGGATTGTTAATGTTAATATTTGGAGGACATTCAGTTGGGGAATGGTGAACGCCGTTTAATATTTGGAAAACATTCAAAGCCTTCTACCTTCGGCTATAGTGTGTCCGAAAACCGAAATAAGAGATTCCCCCGATTTAGAAACCGGAATTAATTTTTTGAGCTATCATCTTATTAGGAAAAAGGCATCAAGCCGAAAAGTTGTGAATTAGCATCTATTCTTAGTTTGGGTAGTTGTTAAGAGACCTTATTCATTTTTGAACGTTAAAAAATAAATAGCTATTCCGATTTTGATAAATCGGTTCACTAATTATTTAATATTCTCCATATTATATAAAATTAAATATGTTTTTATCAAAAATAGATAATTTTCAATCAATCAGCTGTCATATATTTGCAATATAATAATAATCATTCTTATGAAAAAAGTAATTTTATCATTGATAACAGGATTTATTTTAAATAATACTGCATTTAGTCAGGATACATTAACATTAAAAAATCATGATGTTCTTATTTTAAACATTCTTCAAATGGATGAAAGTAATATTTTTTATTACAGACAAAATGATAGTACGGGAACAATTGAATCATTAAACTGGAATAAAATAGAATCTATTAACTTTTATAAAAATGATCTTGCAATCATCAATCAGGATTCTATTGAAGAACAAGAAAACACGTATGATTTTAATCAAAATCCTGTAGGGCTGTCTTTGGATATACTACCCGGTATCGGTGCTTCTATCAATTTTGATGTTAGTAACGATGTTAATCTATCTGTAGGTACCGGATTACTATATTCCAAATTAGGAAGTAAATTCTATATATCGAAAAAAAGAAAAAAGGGGAGAACATTTATTTCAACAAATTTTTACAGAATTTTTATTACACACAAGAACTATCTGAATTTTAATTATGGTATAGAATACAGGAAAAAGAATAAAATAAATTTTACGATTGAAGGTGGTGTATTTGTTTCAACAGAAATTATTTTTCCATTGGTAAGTTTTGGAATCGGACGAAGATTTTAAAATAAAACAGTATCTAATCAGGTAGAGTGCTTTTGAGATTAAATAAAAAAAATTTAAACAGATGAAAAAGATATTAAACATTGTAATTATATTATTATTGACTTTTCAATACTTATATTCCCAGGATATTATTCTTTTGAAAAACGGAAAATCATTAAAAACCAAGGTTCTTATGGTTCAAAACGAACTGGTTTATTACAGGTCTTTTAATGATTCTTCACATGATATAAAAACCATTAAATTAAAAAATATACAAAATGTATATCTTAATGAACAAATAAAACCCAAGAAGAATATTCCTGTTAAAAAGGATTCTGTTAACAATTCCACTAACAGTAATTTAGCTCTAAAAACTATCATGGAAAACAAGGATACTACAATCATTTCCATGCAAATAAGTCATGAACAAAAAAACACTAAATTGATAAAAACCAGGATACCACATAAAAAGCGAATTGGTATCGGAACTGATATATTTTTCACAGAAAAAAATGAAAGATTTACCGGTCTGAGTATTGATTTTTATTTTCACAGATATTTCAATTCAGCAATTGGTTACGGATATTTACAAGGGAATCCAAATCCTTATGCAGTAGGGACGATAATTTTCCCTTTGAAGAACACTAACTGGTCTGTAATAACAGCTTATCAAATTATAAAATTAAATAAAAAAACTATCAACAATCTTGAAATCTTTTCAGAAGATAAAAAAATTGATAACGCTTTTTATAATATTTTTAATTTTGGTATCGAATACAGGGATGACACCGGACTGAGTTCCAAACTTTGGATTGGAGCCGCTATTATCGGTGCATCCGACATAAACAAATATTCCGGTATATTGATGGGATTTCGTATAGCAGGACATATTTGATAAATGCTAACTCAGTCCTGTAATTTTCCCTTTTACATCAATATGCATGCCTGCGCTTGCCGGTCTGGAAGGAAGTCCGGGCATACGCATCAACTTACCCAAAATCGGAATAATAAATCCGGCTCCTGTGTTGATTTCCACTTCTCTGACAAATACATTAAAGTTTTCCGGGCGTCCGTATTTTGAAGGATTATCAGAAAGTGATTTTTGAGTTTTAGCCATTACAACAGGCAAATGACCATAACCGAGTTTTTCTATTTTCTTTATAGTAGAAAGTGCTTTTTTCGAATATTCAACTGCATCAGCACCATATATTTCCCTGGCTATCAGACATATTTTATCTTTTACAGGTTGATTCCAGTCATAGAGCGGTTTAAAATGATTTTCTTTCTTTTTGATAATTCCAACTACTTCCTCTGCAAGTTCCAGCATACCTTCTCCTCCTTTTTCCCATTCTTCCGCTCTTAAAGCATTAACGCCCAATTCTTTGGATTTTGCAATCACCAGATCAATTTCTTCTTTGGTATCAGTCGGAAATACATTTATCGCAATTACCGGATTTATACCGAATTTCCTGATATTTTCAATATGTTTTTCAAGATTCGGCATTCCTTTTTGTACTGCTTCCACGTTTGGAATTCCGTAATTCTTTTCTCCACCATGATATCTCAATGCTCTTATTGTTGCAACCAATACCACGGCTTCAGGATTTAGGTTAGCATAAACGCTTTTTATATTTAAAAATTTTTCCGCTCCGAGATCCGCTCCGAAACCGGCTTCAGTAACAACATATTTGCTCAAAGAAAGTCCCATTTCTGTTGCGATAATTGAATTTGTTCCCTGAGCAATATTAGCAAATGGCCCTCCATGGATAATAGCAGGATTGTGCTCCAGAGTTTGTACCAAATTTGGTTTAATTGCATCTTTAAGCAATATGGTCATTGCATCCTGTGCATGCAAATCCCTTGCATAAACAGGATTGCCATCCAGATCCAATCCGACTAAAATATTGCCTAGTTTCCCTTTTAGATCTTCAAGGTTTTTTGCAAGACAAAGAATTGCCATCACTTCAGAGGCAGGAGTGATATTGAATCCGTCTTCCCTTGGAACACCATCTGTTTTACCTCCAAGACCGATGACCGTATTTCGAAGTGAACGGTCATTCATGTCCATTACTCTTTTCCAAAAGATCTGTCTTACATCCAGACGCAATTCATTCTTGAAATGTATGTGATTATCGATCAATGCCGATAGCAGATTATTAGCTTTTTCTACAGCCGCAAAATCACCTGTAAAATGAAGATTGATATCCTCCATTGGGATAACCTGCGCATAACCACCTCCTGCAGCGCCTCCTTTAATACCAAAAACAGGTCCAAGAGATGGCTCTCTTAGTACAACGGTTGCTTGCTTGCCTATTTTATTGAGTCCGTCGGTAAGACCTACACTGACAGTTGTTTTCCCTTCTCCGGCAGGTGTAGGAGTCAATGCGGTAACCAGAATTAAATGATGTTTTTTTATCTTGTTTTTATCGATCAGTCTTAAAGGTAATTTGGCTTTATAATTGCCATAAGGTTCGAGATCATCAATTTTGATATTTAGCTTTTTAGCTATTTTTTTTATTTTCAATAATTCCGTAGCATTCGCTATTTCTATATCTGATAAATATTTCTTATCCATGATTTATACATTTTTTTCATACCAAAAACATCTTACCGGAATAGGTTGATATTTTAAACGGTACAAAGATGGTTTATTTTGGATAGATTACAAAATGCAATATAAAAAAGCCAGTGGATATTATATATTATTATTGACTTCATTGCAATTATCAACATTTATCTTTACTTTTGCGCTTTTATTATTATAAAAATAATTAGTTATGATCAATATTAAATTTCCGGATGGAACGGTAAAGCAATTTGAAAAAGGGATTACTCCTATGCAAATTGCTCAGGGAATAAGCGAAGGATTAGCCAGAAACGTACTTTCCGCCGGTGTAAACGGTAAAGTTCAGGATGCCCTTATCCCGATTGAAGAAGATGCAGATCTGGTATTATATACCTGGAAAGATAAAGAGGGAAAAGCCACATATTGGCATTCATCAGCTCACCTGATGGCAGAGGCACTCGAAGAATTGTATCCCGGCATCAAATTTGGTATTGGTCCTGACATAGAAAACGGTTTTTATTACGATGTTGATTTTGGTGATTATGAATTTACCAAAGAAGATCTGAAAAAGGTGGAGAAAAAGATGATAGAACTCGCTAAGAAAAGGCAGCCCTATATCAGAAAAGAAGTATCCAAACAAGATGCTCTGGATTATTTCAAAAAAAAAGGAGATGAATATAAGATCGAATTGATACAGGATCTTAATGACGGAGAGATTACTTTTTATCAAACGGGAGATTTTGTTGATCTTTGCCGTGGACCGCATCTTCCGGACACAAAACCGATTAAGGCGGTAAAACTCTTAAATATTGCAGGAGCATATTGGAGAGGGGATGAAAACAGGAAAATGATGACCCGTATTTACGGTATAACTTTTCCAAAAAAAGGCGATCTTAAAGAGTATCTTGATATGCTGGAAGAAGCTAAAAAAAGAGATCACAGAAAACTTGGAGCGGAACTGGAATTATTTATGTTTTCCGATAAAGTAGGAGCAGGATTACCTATCTGGTTGCCAAATGGAACCCTGTTGAGAAAGAGACTGGAAGAGTTTCTTGTCAAAGAACAGGAAGAAGCAGGGTATGTACAGGTTATCACTCCACATCTAGGTAAAAAAGATCTTTATGTGACTTCAGGCCATTATGAAAAATATGGTCATGACAGTTTTCAGCCTATTCATACTCCGAGAGAAGGTGAAGAATTTTTACTCAAACCTATGAACTGTCCTCATCACTGTGAGATTTTTAAACACAAACCTCATTCATATAAAGAATTACCTATAAGAATTGCGGAATTTGGAACGGTTTACAGATATGAGCAAAGCGGAGAGTTGCATGGATTGACCAGGGTAAGGGGTTTCACCCAGGATGATGCTCATATTTTTTGTACTTCGGATCAATTGAAAGATGAATTTCTCGCAGTACTGGAACTTACCAAGAAAGTGCTCAGCAAGTTGGGATTCGATAAATATACAGCTCAAATCTCATTAAGAGATCCGGAAAATAAAGAAAAATATATCGGCAGTGATGAAAACTGGGAAAAAGCAGAACAAGCGATTATCGATGCGACAAAAGAAGTTGGTTTGGAGACGACTACAGAATTGGGTGAAGCTGCATTTTACGGACCAAAACTGGATTTTATGGTAAGAGATGCCCTTGGCAGATCCTGGCAATTAGGAACTATTCAGGTAGATTACAATTTGCCTGAAAGATTCGATCTGGAATATATCGGAGCTGACAATCAAAAACACCGCCCGGTTATGATCCACCGTGCGCCATTCGGTTCGATGGAAAGATTTGTCGGAGTTTTGATAGAACATTCCGAAGGTAAATTCCCATTGTGGCTGACACCTGAGCAATTCAGGATTTTACCTGTTAGTGATCTGTATCTTGATTATGCCAATAAGGTATTGAACGAGTTAAAATCAAAAGGTTTAAGAGGAAGCATTGATGACAGAACAGAATCAGTTGGAAGAAAGATCAGGGATACCGAATTAAAGAAAATACCATATATGCTGATAGTAGGTGAAAAAGAAGTTGAGGATGATATGGTTTCAGTAAGAAAACAAGGAGAAGGAGATATAGGAAAAATGAAAATAACCGAATTTGCCGACTTTATTAATAATCAGTTGTAATGGATAATATTGTCATTTCGGGTATTCAATTTGATATCGTCTGGGAAGACAAAAATGCCAATCTGAAAAAACTGGAATCCTTTATTCAGGATATTCCTTCAGGATCGGACATTATATTATTGCCGGAGATGTTTACTACCGGATTCAGTATGAATTCCGGAAAACTCGCTGAAACAATGACGGGAAAGTCAGTTTCCTGGATGAAAGAAATCGCAAAATCACTTAACAAAGTAATTGCCGGTAGTCTAATCATTCATGATGATAATAAATTCAGGAATCGATTTCTATGGGTTGAACCCGAAGGGAACATACATTTTTACGATAAAAAACATTCATTTAATCCCGGTGGAGAAGGAGAATTTTATACAAATGGCGATGAACGAAAGATAATCGACTACAATGGCTGGAAAATATTTCCTTCCGTATGTTATGATCTCAGGTTTCCATCTTGGTTGAAAAATGATTTGGGTTATGATATTTTGATCAATGTTGCCAGCTGGCCCAAAATCAGAGCTACAC
>JALVEG010000543.1 GCA_027031145.1 Saprospiraceae bacterium
ACCAAAAGCATTGGCTGTCATACCATAGTCACGGATAGCTCTTTTTTTACATATGGGAATAAAGGCTTTTTTACCCATCTTTTTGACAATCTTATGTACATCTTTATACTTTTCGTTCAAAAGCTTATCGCCCTCCTCTTTAACAGCCCTAAAGACTGCTACACCACCTAGTGCCGCCGAGTGTCCAGAGATATTTTTGGTACTTGAATGCACCACAATATCTGCACCCATTGTTAATGGACGTAAAAGAATGGGGGTTGAAGTATTGTCTATCATTACTACGGTTTCATAGGTATTACACAAATCAATAATACGTTGTACATCAGGCAGTGTCAGACTTGGATTTCCAACAGACTCAAACATGACCATTTTAACACCAGATTTGAGTCTGTTTTCGATATGTTCAAAGTCATCTACTTCACAAAAGCTGTTACTTACACCAAAACGTGCAAGCGTTTCATTGACCAATGAGTATGTTCCACCAAAAAAACCACCAATACAAAGAATCTCATCACCTGCATTTAAAAAGGCTGTACATACCATAGCGATAGCACCCATACCAGAAGAGGTAGCAATAGCACCAAAACCACCTTCTAGTTCTGCCATAATACTTTCTAGTTTACTATTGGTGGGGTTTCCTACTCTTGCATAGAGTGGTTTATTGAGTGTTGCACCAAATATGCCTTCGGCTTCTTGAGCATTTTGATATCCAAAAGCAGCTGATGGGGTAATTGTCTGAGCAATAGGACCTACTCTGTTTCCTACATTGTGAACAAGTTGTGTATTATAAAAATCAAAATCGATTGTATCTTTCATTTTCTCTATGTTCCTATATTGAATAATTAAGTGTTTGAGTGACTTTTAGTTCATAGTTTCGAAGCTCAGAAAGTGGCACTTCAAATGCTCTTGAGACATCTCTTTTTACATCATTCCAAAAAAGTTTTAAGGCTTGATTGTTGTTATGTGCGATATCGGAAAAGATATCTGCTTCAAGTACCACCACCACATCTTTTAGCGTAATATCTTTTAAAGGTTTTGCCAATTTGTACCCCCCATGTGCACCTTTGATACTCAATAACAAACCCTGCTTTTTAAGCTCTAAAAGAATCTGCTCTAAAAAATTTTGAGGGATGTTTGCTTTGGATGCAATCTCTTTTATCTTTAGTACACTGCCTTCATCTGCGGCACCCAGTTCATGAAGTGCAGCAATAGCATAAATTGTTTTACTCGATATTCCTACCATTACTTAAAAAACCTTTTCCAACCTGAATGGCATAGTATATCTTACATCCTATACAAAAGTCCAATAAAGTCTCAAGCAATGCACAAATTAATAAAACAATGCTAATTACTGTAGCAAATGTTGTAAATCCTGCTGCATAAAAGAGAACAAGAAATAACGATGCAACCAATCCCATATAGAGTGCAAAACGTTTGGGTGACTCATCACATAATTTGGGTGCAACACCCCATCCATCCAATACAAACTTGGCAACAGTATAAAAAGGACTTAAATGTGATTGACGAAGTGTTCTCATAAAAAAATCAAACAATAGTACAAAAGCAAAAGCACTCTCTTTGGTAATAAGCAAGATAAGTGTAAACAATGCAACCTGAAAAGAGATAACTCTTACCATATTGGCATCAACTCTTCTTGTAGAGATGGGGCATACTTGAGCCATGATTGATTCCTTTAGATGAATAATGATATCCATCAATAAGCACCTCTAAAGACCCTAGAAAGATTTACTTACACTGAACATTTTTAGTTTTCTATTAACAATATAGGGGAGACAACAAATCACTAAAAATATACAATGCCCTTGTCCAAAAATGTAAATTTCTAGGGTTTTTACAAGTGCTCATTGAATTGAT
>JALVEG010000544.1 GCA_027031145.1 Saprospiraceae bacterium
TTTCCAATCTCACTATTCACCCCAAGCCTGAAAGCAATTTTATAGTTGAAAAAAATGTTATTTGTCAATTTTATGATACAATCAAAACAATAAATCTTTCCAAAAAGTATATTACCAGTGATTGGTATCTTGATAATAAACTATTCCAAACGCAAAAGGACAATATTAGTATTATAGATCCTGAAAAAGGTAGGCACCGCATAGTTTTAATTTCTAAAAACGCATTTGGGTGTATTGATTCCTCATTTCAGTTCTTTACAGTTAATGAATCTCCTATCGCAAAAATACTCGTAAGTGACACTTCTGGCTGCCAACCATTAAATGTTAAGTTTAAAGATGTTTCACTAAATTCAGATTTAACAAAATGGCAACTTGACAATAATAGCACATCTGTCAATAAAGAACTTTCATTTTTATATGAAGATTATGGAGATTATTCTGTTGAGTTAATTGCTGGCAATTCAAATGGATGTCCAAATGATACAAGCACTGTAAATATTTCTGTGTGGCCTCATAGTATTTCCAATTTTTCAGTTTCCCCTTTTGATTCTTGTGGAAGTCCAGTAAAAGTCGTTTTTAATAATTTTTCAGAATTTGCAAATGATTATAACTGGGATTTTGGAGATAACTTTCAAAATAATAAATTTGAACCATCTCATATTTATTCTGATAATGGAAAATACACGATAACACTTCAAACAAATAATAGCTATAATTGTAGAGATACTTCATATAAACAAATAAACATTTATCCCCAACCAATTGCATCATTTGAAATTCCTGAATTTGATATATGCAAAGAAGATACTTTAAAAATCATAAATAACTCAACAGATGCAAATAATTACATTTTTCAAATTAACGGAGAGGAAACAACAGATGGGAACAGTATTATCTTTAGAGAAGCTGGAACTTATCAAATTACATTGATAGCTACTTTTGATAATTATTGCTTTGATACTGTTAGGGCTTCAAACAAAATCACCGTTTATGATACTCCTTTTTCTAATTTTTCTTATATTGCTAATGAAAGTAAAGAAATATTGGGAGATGTCCAGTTTATAAATTCATCTACTGATGCAGACGAATATAGATGGGAATTTGGAGATGGGACAATTTCTAAAGAAATTAATCCTTTTCATGAATTCAATACTAACGGTCCCATTCAAACATGTCTATTTTCTATAAACTATAACGATGGAAAATTAACCTGTATAGACAAATCATGTGCTATGGTTGAATTTGAAAACATTAATACATTTTTTGTCCCGAATGCTATTTCTCCTGATAATAATTTTGGTAATGAATTAATAGCTATTTTCAAACCGGTTGGAATAGGTATTAAATCTTACGAATTAAATATTTTTTCTCCTTGGGGCGAACATATAAAAACATTGAACAAAGTTTTGGACGGGGAACCTGTTGATTATTGGGATGGCACATATAAAGGAGAAATAGTACCACAAGGAGCGTATCTTTATACAGCCTATATAAAATATAAAAACGGATATAAGGAATTAAAGAGCGGAAATATCAATGTGATAAGATGAGAATAAACACCAAACAATTAGTAAACACAAAAGATAAATGGGCAATGAAATTACCTCACAATATATATATATATAAACATATGTCGCTACCACAGGCTCAACACAGCCAGCTATGCTTCATAAACCGAGCATTAGTGACTACAATTTACTAACATGGTAATAATTATAAAAGAAAAACATTAATCATGTGCATTTCAAAAGAATTAATAGAAGATAGAATTAATAATTTTTGGGGATATGGTAATTTAAACTCTAAATATTGGTTCATTGCGATGGAAGAAGGTACAGGTGGGAACATAAAAGAATTAACCCAAAGATTT
>JALVEG010000545.1 GCA_027031145.1 Saprospiraceae bacterium
CAAAGGAAAACTAAAAGAACAAAAATTAATTGTAAATAAATATAAATAAATGTTTAACTTTGACAAAATAAGAGTCAAGAAAATTCAGGACGATACAAAGTGTTTTTTTCACGGGGCAAGCAGCGGGGGATTAATGCACCCAAAAAAAAATATTTTGAATTTAAATTAAATTTTGTTTTTAACTTTTAAGGTTTTATAAAGGGGTTTTTATTCCCCCGCTGGCGGGGGTTAGGGGGTGGGATTTTGCATATTTTTTTTCCATTCCCTTTAATTCACCAGTTCCCCCTGACAAGCGAATGTCTGTGACTTCGTTTTTTTTATGCTGTTGTTTGTTTTTGGTATAGCTACTCCTCCTTAGCGATGCATTTCTGACTTTTTCCCAATCTTGAAAACCTTAAAATTAACGCTACAAATGCGACATTCAACACCCTGAATATCCGTGTTTTACGCCCATCTTTTTTCTTATAATGACACAAAATCTAAAGTCATAAACTAAATCCGGTACAAAATCTAAACTTTATGGTGCAAAACTGATAACACACAAAAGGTATTCGGACGTAAATTGCGAATAAAAATGATTAAAATGATACCTGTAAAACAAAAATTGGAGATATATAACAATAACAGGATTTGGGATCAAAGGCATCAGGTCTTTGAAGAATTCCTTGAAGACAAGCTTATAGTTAAAAGTATGAATTATATTCATATTTTGGATTTGAAAAAGATCAAATATATCAAAGCCAGTGGAAATTATTGTGAAATAGTAATGACTGACAACAAACAAATACTATCAGCCAAAACATTAAAACGTTATGAAAAAGCATTGATCTATAAAAATTTTCTCAGAGTACACAGCTCTTTTTTGATCAATCTTTCAAAAGTTACCGGAATAAAAAGAAACGGCACATTCACCATAATTATAGAAGACGATATAGAAATACCTGTTTCCAGAGGATATAAAGAAAATTTATTTTCAGATTTTTTTAACAACTTTAAAAACATTTAATTATGAAACCTAAATTATATATTTCAATAGTATTTTGTTTAATAATATTATTTCAACTAAATAAAATATATGGGCAAAATGTAGGTATCGGAACGACTAATCCCGATGCCAGTGCAATGCTGGAAGTAAATTCCACCACAAAAGGATTTTTGGTCCCGAAGATGACCAAAGCTCAGCGCGATGCTATATCTTCACCTGCTACCGGATTATTGATCTATCAGACCGATGATATTACCGGTTTTTACTATTATAATGGAAGCGGTTGGATAGTATTAAAAGATGATGCAAATGTTGTAAAAAAACTTAATGATTTATCCGATGCGAAATCCGATAATGACGGAAGCAACGATGGTTCTTCTATTTTTATAGGTATCAATGCCGGTTCAACAGATAATGGTAATGATAACAGTAATGTTGGCATTGGCTATGAGTCTTTGAAATCCAATACGGAAGGATATTTTAATACAGCAACCGGCTATCAGTCTCTTTATTCCAATACATTGGGATATGAAAATATAGCGATAGGTTTTTCTTCACTTTATTCCAACATTACAGGATATTATAACACCTCTATAGGTGATCAAGCCTTATTTTTGAATACTTCAGGTTATAGTAACACAGCTACCGGAGTTTCGACATTATATTCTAATACCACCGGACATGAAAATACTGCCAACGGAATGAATGCTTTAGCTTCCAATACAACAGGATATGAAAATACTGCCAATGGATATTCTGCCTTATATTCCAATACCACAGGAAATAATAATACGGCTATTGGTGATAATACCCTTTTTCAAAATGTAGCAAATTCCGGTTCGGTTGCAATCGGATATGCTGCAATGGAAAACTCTGATAATAGGAGCACGGGAAGGGAAACTTACAATACAGCCTTAGGCTATAAATCATTAAGAGGTAGTGAAACACCTTCAGACAATACAGGACAAGAAAATACTGCCATTGGTTATTCAACATTATACTCAATAACAAGTGGATATTCTAATGTTGCTACTGGTTATAAAGCTCTCTATTCAAATACAATCGGTTATAATAATGTTGCTAATGGAAATCTCTCTCTTTACACTAATTCTACAGGATGCTATAATACGGCAAGTGGTAGCCATTCGATTTTTTCAAATACTTCAGGACATGAAAATACAGCATCCGGCTACGGTTCAATGTATTCAAATACAACTGGAAGTTTAAATAGTGCTTATGGTTATCATTCTTTGTTTTCAAATACATCCGGTGAAGATAATGTAGCTGTTGGTTCCAATGCTCTCTATTCAAATAAAGCCAATAATGCTTCAGTAGCTATAGGCTCCGGAGCTATGGAATATGCAGATAGTACATCAAGTGGTTTAAGTACAAATAATACTGCAATTGGTTATCAATCACTACGCGGAAGCAGCACTCCTGCAAATAATAAAGGCAGATGGAACACTGCTATTGGCTCACAATCCTTATATTCGGTTACTACTGGTGATTATAATGTCGCTAATGGTTATCAAGCTCTCTTTTCTGATACAACAGGTCAAGGTAACCTCGCAAATGGTAGTTTTGCTCTCTATTCAAATCTTTCGGGAAACAATAATGTAGCTGTTGGCTATTCTTCCTTATATAGTAATACTACCGGACAGTTTAATGTATCGACAGGTAGTTGGGCATTAAACAATAATAATTCAGGAAGTTATAATACAGCAATAGGTCATACCGCACTTTATTCCAATACTTCCGGGGAAGAAAACGTTGCTATTGGATTTCAATCATTAATGAATTCCTCTACCGGTAGTGAAAATGTTGCAATTGGTAGCTACGCACTCCGTAATCACATATATGGAGATTATAACGTTGCAATTGGAGAAGAATCACTTTATTATGATTCAATTAGTTTTAACAACACTGCAGTAGGCTATGAATCTTTATATAGTAATAAAAATGGTAGTAGCAATACTGCTATAGGTTTTCAATCACTTTATTCTAATGTCTTAGGTGATTTAAACACTGCAACTGGATATCTTTCGCTTGGTTCAAATACCACAGGAGGATATAATTCAGCTTTTGGGTATAATGCACTCTATTTTAATACTACAGGAGCAGACAATTCAGCTTTTGGGGTTGGGGCACTCGAATCTAATACTACAGGAGCAGACAATTCAGCTTTTGGGGTTGGGGCACTCGAATCTAATACTACAGGAGCAGACAATTCAGCTTTTGGGGCTGATGCACTCTATTTTAATACATCAGGATTCAGCAATGTCGCAATTGGTGTTAGCTCATTAGAAAAATGTATCGACCGTTCCAATCTTGTCGCTATAGGGGATTCTGCATTAATGAATAACGGCACGGGAGTTTCGGATTCTTTGCAAGCCACATGGAATGTTGCTGTAGGATCAAAAGCATTATATTCAAATATGGTAGGAGCTCAAAATACAGCTACCGGTTCTAATGCTCTTTATAATAATATTGAATGGGGAAATACTGCTTTTGGAATGCAAGCGCTTTATTCCAATACTAATGGATATTGTAATACTGCTGTTGGAATGCAAGCTTTTAAATCAGGAAGTAGTTATCATAATTCAACAGCAATAGGGTCTTCGGCTACAATCACAGCAAGCAATATGATAAAATTGGGAAATACTGATGTTACATGGATAGGAGGGCATTCTGCCTGGAATAACACTTCAGATGGAAGATTTAAACAAAATATTAAGGAAAATGTAAAAGGACTGGAATTTGTAATGGAACTTCGACCAATAACATATACATGGGATTTGGATGCTTTAGATTCATATATGCAAGTTCCACATAATGAAATAAAAAGAGAATCTCAAATTAAAGATCGGGAAAATGAAGAAAAAATAATACATACTGGATTTATTGCTCAAGAAGTTGAAGCAGTAGCTTTGAAAACAGGGTTTAATTTTGATGCCATTCATCATCCTCAAAATAATCATGATCCATATTCTCTCTCTTATTCACAATTTGTAGTCCCTCTGGTAAAAGCCGTACAGGAGCAACAAGAACAGATAAAAACCTTAAAAGATGAAAATCAGGAGCTCAAAAATAAACTTTCCGATTTCGAACAAAGACTTGAACAATTAGAGAATAAATAAAATATTTAATTATGAAATACTTACTATTGTTTTTAATGACGTTTGTATTAGATTTTGCATTAAGCCAATCTATAAGTTTGCAGACAATTTCTTCCTCCGGAGGAGCAAATTCCGGCGGACAACTACACTGGACTACCGGAGAAACGGTTATTTACGGCAATCAAACACTTACCCAGGGCTTTCATCAGGGAAAATTGATTATTACCGCTGTTGATGATTTGGAAAACAATTACGAATTTATTGCTTATCCCAACCCAAGTCAGAAAGGGTTTTTTATCAAATCGGAATTGACGGACAAAGTTGATATTGTACTTTATGATTTAAATGGAAAAATACTGAAACAGATAACGGGAATTGAACTTCCTGTTTTTATCGATATTTCACGATATCATAGCGGGATATATTTTGTGAGAATAAAAAAAGATAAACAGCTATTGAAGACATTTAAAATCGAAAAAATGTAATTACTCAGGTTAAGAATATATTGAAACGTGCTGAAATATCATATTCGCATAATAATATTTTCAAAACTTTCTATTTAGAACCCTTTCTTGTTTCCCTTAAAAGGGAAAAGATTATGGAGAAAATATTATTACGCTACCAACAATTAGACAATCAATAAATTAAACAACCTGAATAGTTACGAATTAAATAACTATAAAAATTTATCAATCATGAAAAAAGTAACATTTATCGCATTATTTATGATGATTGCATTCTTTGCAATAGCGCAATCACCTTTTTATTTCAATTATCAGGCAGCAGTCAGAAACAATCAAAATCAGGTACTTGCCAATCAAAATGTTTCCTTAAAATTTTCAATATTGGAAAATAGCGAAACAGGAACAGTTGTCTTTACCGAAACTCACAATACACAGAGTTCAGCCCTTGGTATTGTCAATCTGCAGATAGGTAAAGGGCAAAATCAAACAGGAAGTTTGTCAAGTTTGAATTGGAAAAACAAATCGTATTGGCTAAAAGTGGAAATGGATGATACAGGTGGTAACAATTATAAGGAAATGGGAATATCGCAACTGGTTTCCGTGCCTTATGCCCTGCATGCAGAAACAGCTACTTATGTAGATGATGCAGATGCTAATCCGCAAAACGAATTGCAGACACTGTCATTCAATACTGCAAACAATGAACTTTCCATATCAAACGGCAATTCGGTTACTATTCCAACAGGAGGGACAGATGCGGATGCAGATCCGCAGAACGAAATACAGACTTTGTCAAAAAACGGTAATACTATTTCCCTATCAAAAAACGGTGGTTCGGTAACTGATGAAGTGGATGATGCCGATGCAAATCCTCAAAATGAATTACAAACCCTTTCATTCAATACTGCAAACAATGAACTTTCCATATCAAACGGCAATTCGGTTACTATTCCAACAGGAGGGACAGATGCGGATGCAGACCCGAAAAATGAAATACAGACTTTGTCAAAAAACGGCAATATCATTTCCCTATCAAAAAACGGTGGTTCGGTAACCGATGCAGTGGATGATGCCGATGCAGACCCGCAAAACGAATTGCAAAACTTGAGTTTTGCCGGTAATACACTTTCAATATCCAAAGGCAATCAAGTGGATTTAAGTTCTTTTGAAAGCTATTGGAAAAAAACCAGCTCCTGGAAACCCAATGGAATAGAACATATCGGACCGGTATTTATGGACACAGTCTTTGTTGATTGGCAGCTAAAAGTAGGTGATAACAATCCTTATGGAACCCAAATTTATCAAAAGAATTTTTTTATGAATGATAATGTTTTAAATACCAATTTGAGTCTTAATGCAAATACTTTGGAATTTGAAGAAGATGCAAATATCAATTATTCAAAATTTTCAAAAGACAGTCTTTTTTTCAGATTTGATCCCGGTGGATTGGTATGGCCCATAACAAGTACTCTCGGTTCAAACGGATTGAAATCACAATCTTTAATCAACGAAAGTCACTTGGATGCTTATGGTTTGAATATAAAAGATGATCAATACGAAAGTTTTTGGAACAACAAAGAATGGGGTATCAAGCAACAGTTATCAACTTCGGATATATTTGACAGGATTTCAATTAAGCCTGATAATCTGATTATGTATAATGATGCAAAATGGAAATATATTCAACTTGGGAAAGACCCGGACTTTGGTACCGGAATGCTAAAAATAATGGATATGGGAGGTAATGGAGAAAAAGCTCATATAGTTGGAAGTGACAGCTATGATGGCGGAGGGGCAATGTTTCATTTACTTGGGTTAGATGGCAACATCAAAGCTGAAATGGAAACACCTGACGATATCGGATTATTATCATTGTATGGTCGAAATGACAGCAGATTGATATTTGCAGTTTCAGATGGCATGTATGGAGGGGGGTATTTGGAATTAAGCGATACTTTATCTGATACTCAGATTGCATTATGGGTTGACAGAGAAACGGTACCTATTGGGTTGACCAATCAGGACACTGTAATATCAATGGGGCATATATATAGTTCCGAGGATATCGCATCTATAAGTTTTCAATCTGTAGAAGAAGATTCTATTCATTCTGAAATGAATAATGGAGGATTTATAACAGACGGAACTTTGATTTTATCCAAAGATCCACTAATAAGATATCCGGACCCGTTTGTTTTTTATATTGTTGATCCGGTAACAATAATTAAAAAAGGTGAAGCCGATGAAGCTATAGCAGAATTCTATGGTAAAAACGGAAATCTTAATGCCAAGATATTTGCTCAAAGTCCCGGACTTTCTGATGATGCCGATTATGGGGCTGTATATGTGTACAATGATCAGGGAATTGCTCAGGCAGGAATAGAAGTTGAGCCCAATACCGGCAATGGTATCGTATGGGGAAATTCCAAACAATTCCGTATTCCTTATCCTGACAAACCGGATAAAGAAATCGTTTATGCAAGTATCGAAGGACCTGAAACAGCTGTCTATGCAAGAGGGACAGAAACATTGAAAGCCGGAGAAGCTTATGTACAGTTGCCTGATTATTTTACTTCTATTTCAAATGCCAAATCAATGACTGTCATTCTTACACCATTGGATTGGGATACTTACGGACTTGCTGCTATTGAAAAATCAGAAAAGGGATTCAAAGTGAAAGAATTAAAGGGGGGAAAAGGGAATTTTGCCTTTGACTGGGAAGTAAAAGCCGTAAGAAAAGGTTATGAAGACTTTAAAGTAGTAAGGGATAAACCTGTAAAAAAGGAATGCGATTCAAAAAAAGTTTATAGAAAAAACCAGAGATCCAATAAACATCCAGGCAAAATACTTAATTCTAAATACCTAAGGAAACAAAATATTATTTCGCAGTAATTTAGCGCAATTATGAATAATGATTCTTAACAAAAAAATACATAAAAAAATGAACTTTTGTTAAAATACTAATATTGTGATTTGTAAAGACAGGGGATTGTAATAATTCGTTTATTA
>JALVEG010000546.1 GCA_027031145.1 Saprospiraceae bacterium
CAATAAGAGTGCTGATAAATGATTTTGTAACACCCAATAAAGTATAACCGTCAGCTTCTTTATCCATAACATATTGCATAGCAACAATACCCTGGGTTCCGGGATGATTTTCCACTACAAATGCCACTTTACTGTATTTTCTAGCCAGCTCAGCAACTTTTCTGCTCATAAGGTCTATAGCAGAACCGGGTTTAGAGTGAACTACTATTACAATCGGTTTATTCGGATACGATTCACTGCTATTAATATCCAAATACAAATAGCCGATCAATCCCAGATATACCATTACCAATAATGCAGCTATGATCTTGCTTATTTTCATAGTTTTTAGTCGATAGAAGTAAAATACAATAATACAATAATACTTTTATTTTATTAATAATTTTTATGTTTTATCTTTGTATAAATATGAATAAAAAAATGAAGAGAATAATTTCAATTTTTGTAGCCCTATTATTTATCGTGATATTACCTGAAATAACCATTGCTCAGGATTGGGCAAATCTTAACCGGTTTAAAGAAGAAAATATGGAACTCAAAAAATCTGATTCAAATGAAAATCGCATAGTGTTTATGGGAAATTCAATCACAGAAATGTGGAAAGAATTAAGCCCGTCAAATTTTTTTGACAATAAATCCTACATTAACAGAGGAATCAGCGGGCAAACAACCCCGCAGATGCTTTTAAGATTTCGTCAGGATGTAGTGGACCTGCAACCAAATATCGTTGTGATCCTTGCCGGAATAAATGATATCGCTGAAAATACGGGTCCTACATCACTAAAAAATATAATGGACAATATCAAATCAATGACAGAAATAGCGCAGGCAAATAACATCAAAGTTGTATTATGCTCTGTATTGCCTGCAAATGATTTTAGCTGGAATCCTGATATAAAACCTACTGAATTGGTTATTGACCTCAATAAACTTATTATGAAATATGCTCTTGAAAACAGTTTACCTTATGTAGATTACTACACTCCTATGGTTGATGATAAAAAAGGGTTGAAAAAAGAACTTGGAGTTGATTCCGTTCATCCCAATTCAAAAGGATATGCTGTTATGGAAGAGATCTTAAAAGAGAATCTATCTTATTTCACCAAACAATGATGGTCTGATATTATCTCTCGTATTAATTCTTAATTTCTTATATTAAAGTGCAAAAAAATGATATTTTATTTATCCTTAAGATGTCCATTGATTAATTCTTAACTCAAACACCCAGTTACTCTTTTCCTTTTTATATATGTACCAATCACCACTTCCAACTGTTCCAAGAGCAGGATAAATGCTATAGTTATTTCTAAAAAAGATTAATGTATTTTTATACATAATAGGATAACTAAATTCCTGAAATTCAACTTTTATTTTTTGTTTAAGTATATCTGTAAAATTTGAATTTATTGATGATTTTGTTTTAATTTCTCCTTGTACATTATTGTATTTTGATATATAATTGTTTATTGTTTTAAATTCGTGTTTAGTAATACTATTTCTAGAAATTAGAGAATAAAAGAAAAAATCTCCAATCGGAATATATCTTTGAAATCTATTTATATCTGGTGGTTTAATATTTTTCGAATTCTCTATTTTTTTCTTTGTATCAAAATTTGAAATTATCTCCTCATAAGTTGAAATTTTTAACATACGCAATGGAATTAATTCTGAATTTGTATTAATATCCGGAAAATCTTTTTCTATGATTTTTTCAAACTCCTTAATTCTATTATTTTCAATATTTGCGCATCCTGAAAAATTAAACAGAACTAATAGCAATATATACTTTATACAGAGTTTTGAATTAAACATATAATTTTATAAATTTAAATATTGATATTTCAGTCACTATTAGAGTT
>JALVEG010000547.1 GCA_027031145.1 Saprospiraceae bacterium
GTTTTTTTCATTCATTATTTCATTTCATTTTTTATCAATACAAATTAATATCCTTTTGGTTCTATTTGTTGTTTCAAGTAGAACCAAAAGGTCTAGTATCTCATTAATTTTTATAAATACAGGAAAAATGAAATGAATTAAATTAACTGTTATGAGATATTTAATTATTATAAGTATTTTTTTTATTCTTTCATGTAAGCAAGATAAAACCAATATTGAAAAAACAGTATCAAGAAGTAGTGAATTATTAATAGATGATACGTTAAAAATATTACTTCCTAATGGGATACCTGTTCCAAAAACGGTTTATTATCGTGATTTTAATTTTAATGGTTTTAGTTTTACTTATCCCTCTAAAGATTACGTGTTTTTGTACAACTATTATTTGGATGAAAATAAATGGGGAATAAAAAAATTGCCTTTAGAGGGTACTGATGCTATCATAAAACCCGGTTATTATAAAAAGTTTACATCACCTGCTGAATTATTATATTTTCCTTATGGAGTAAATAAATTATTGATTTTTGATAAAAATTATAAATTGAAAAAGGATTATGATTTTATAGAAGGATATACATTGCCTTTTCCAAAGAGATTTAATTGTTATTTGAATAATGGTTTTGTATATTTTCCTTCGTTAACTCAAGATGCTTATGTAAATTTTAAGAATTTTATCAATACTAAACTTATTACAAAAATAGATTTGAAAACAGGTAAAAAGGAACAAATTGTCAAAGTTCCGGATGACTTTTATCAATATCAATCTATGACTGTCTATGACATGTCACCGGAGTTTGTATTTCCTGATTATAATAGTATTGTTTTCATAGCAAGAAAAAGCCCTTTTATTTATAAATATATTATTTCCACTGGAAAAATTGAAAAATATAAACATGCCAATGAGCACATTCAATATTCAGCTGATGATATAAAACTGGGACATAGAAACACAGGTTACATGTTTGAAAAAGGATATTACCATTCTATAATTTTTGACAAAGAGAATAGAAAGTATTACAGACTTTCAGAATTTAACGATAATCCCGAAAGAGATAATCCCGGGGGTGTATATAATAAAACCAGAATTGATGTTTTTGATGAAAGTTTCAATTTTTTATCCCATAGAGATTTTGATAATTTAAATCCCGATTACTGCTTTGTGAATAATGACGGATTGTATGTGCTTTTAAAAAAACAGGAAAAGGAGAATATTCTGATTTTTTATCATATATCAACGGGGAATTAACCCGGATTATTCACGGGTTTTGTAGTGAGAGTTAGAAATATCAACCTGCCGCCGTACAAAGTACTATGGCAGGCGGGTTAAAGGGAAGAAAATGTTTACCAAGCAAATGGACACCCATTTTTGAGGTATAAAATTTTAAAGCATTTCCTTTACTAGTTTAAGGTGATTTCAAAAATCTTTTTCCATCATACTCTTTTATAGTAAAAGGAAAATTGTATATTGCTACATTAAAAACCAAAGAAAATTATCTTGATTATGTGGTTTTTTTACCAAAATTGAAAGAGGAGAAGTAGGTACTATTGAACAATAATTATTAAACAATCAATAATTTTATTGTCTTTTACAAAAGACATTTATAATATATTTTTGTCTTCTTCGCAAGACAGATAATGACATATTTTGTCTTTTGTATAATAATAATGAATTAGTTTATATAATTTAAGGGTATCCACTCAGGTAAGATGCTTTTAATATAAAAAATTTGCTTATTAATATAGGTTTTTACCACTAAGTCCACCAAGTATGCACTAAGTTTTGCACTAAGATCAATTTCCTTAGTGATTTCTTAGTGTAAACTCAAGTGGTCTTAGTGGTAATACTATAATAAATACA
>JALVEG010000548.1 GCA_027031145.1 Saprospiraceae bacterium
TAGTTATTCTAAATATATTATTTCCGTCACCTTTTATAATAGTATTCTCATCGTAAGCCTTGATTGTAATATATTTGTTTGCTCTTCCATGTAAATTTTTAATACTGATTGTGTTTTCTTGCTTCCAAATTTGACTGTCATTTTTATTGCCTGAGTATTTGTAATTGGGATTATATGTGGGATTTGCATATTCACCGATTACGAACAAGGTATCACCGGGTTTGACATAAAAATCTACTCCGTGTTCTATTGATTTAAAAGCAGTGTTTGGAGTATGACCGTTATTGGAATTGGAGCCTAATTGTTGATTTACATACCAACTTGTTTGTCCACTAAGGAATATTGAGCTTATTACTAAAAAGAAAATTAAAACTATTTTGGTTATTTGCATATCATTTTCTTTTTTCTGCAAAGGTAGGGAATGTTATAAACTAAAATGTCTGCAATTATCGAAAAAGGTATATAAATTGTCAATTTCAAGGATGAGCTTGTTATAAAGAAAAACTTCAACAGGTGTATTTCATTTTTTTGCTTTTCCTATTCTTTGCCTCCTGTTGAAATACTTCATAGATTTCACAGGATAAATCTGGCTCCTAAAGGAGAATCACTCCGCAATGCGAAAAAATGAAACGCTCCCAGTTCAACTTATACTTTTAAAAATTTATTCTTTTTTCAAATTTTTAATAAAAGAGGTAGGAGATACACCAAAAAGCTTTTTAAAGGATGTACTGAAATATTTTGGATTGGAAAAACCGGAACTATATGCTACCTCTTTAACATTCATCTTGCCTTCTATAAGTTTTTTTCGGGCAAATTTTAATCTTGTATGAATGATAAAGTTCTGAGGCGAAAGATCGACCATATTTTTAAGTTTCATATAAAGAGCTGTTCTGCTCATATTGACAAAACTGCAAAGATTGTGTACAGAAAGATCCTCTTCATTAATATTTGAAAGAACATAATTTTCCAGTTTGTTTATGAAGTCGGCATCTTTTTGAGTTCTGAATTTAGCTGCACTGCCTACATCGAATTCATGGAGATATTTCTCTCTTAATTTTTTTGACCAACTAAGCGAATTTACCACTTTGGCTAATAAATAATTGTAATCGACCGGCTTTTCCAAATATGTTGAAATTCCACTTTCCACACTTTCCAGTTTTTGTTTATTTCCTGTCAAAACGGTCATCATTATAATCGGTATATGATTGAGATTGATATCTTCCTGCAATGCACGGGACATCTCCAAGCCATCCATTTCCGGCATAATAAGATCCGTAATTATCAAATCAGGGAAAATATCCATAGCCATTTTTAATCCCTCTTTTCCGTTTTCAGCTTCATATACCTGAAAATATCTTCCCAGTTTATCAACAAGATCAGCTCGCAATTCGTTATTATCTTCGACTATTAATATTTTACTGTCGCTATATTCATCAAGAGCTTCTCTTTCTGCAACAGGTAGTTGAACCTCTTCATTTTTTAATTTGTTTTTTTCAATGAATTGTTGTTTTTTGTTTTTAAGCACAACAGTAAAAGTTGAGCCTTTATTTTCCACACTGGTAAATTTTATAGAGCCTTTATCTTTTTCAACGATATTTTTAACTATCATCAATCCCAATCCTGTTCCGGGCAAATTACTGTTTATAGCATTTCGTCCCCTGTAATATCTTTTCAATATATATTTTTGTTGATCTTTGGGGATTCCAATACCGTTATCTGAGATAGCAATAATCAGATCATCTTTTTTCTTTCCCAAAACAATTTTGATCTTTCCACCTTCATTTGAATATTTTATGGCATTTGACAACAAATTAAAGAGTATTTTATCCAAAATATATTTATCATAATAAAAATAATCACTTTGATTTTCTTTTTCCCAATTATTGACAACTTCGACTGTAATACTTTTCTCTTCCAATAATGGCTTGAATCTGTTTATCACTTTTCCAATATATGTATTAAGACTCAGCTCTTTAACGTTATCGCTCTTTTGTTCATCAGAAGTTACAAGATGAAAATTAAGCAATTGTTCAAATAGATTGATCAACTGCCTGGAAGTAGATTTTATTTTCAATAATGCCGGATTATCAGCTATTTTAGGAAATGTTTCAATAGTTGATAATAAAATGGTAAGAGGAGTTTTCAATTCATGTGTAATACTGTTAAAGAAATTGATCTGCTCCTCGGCATTTCTTTTTGTCAAATACAAATTGATACCGTAAACCAATGCCCCAATAGCCATTAAGAATAATATAACATATAACAAATAAGCTAAATTTGTTTTCCACCACGGAGGAGAAATAACAATATTCAACATTTTTGCCGGACTCCATATCCCGTCCCTGTTGGATGCCTTGACATAAAATTTATATTTACCCGGAGACAGATTGATGAAATTTATTTGTGTTTCGGTTGACGGTTCACTCCAAATATCATTTAACCCCGACATCTTCCAACTATACAAAACTTTGGAAGGAGCACTATGCAGTATCCCGACAAATTTTATATTGAATGAATTTTCATTATATTTCAAATGTAAATTACTAATATTATTTATATTTAAAGTTAATGAATCATCCTTACTTTCTTTTGTTTTGAATAATTTGAATTGTTCGATCACAATATGAGGAACTATTCTTTGCAATTTTATTGCTTTTGGATCAAACATTGTAACTCCGTCTATTCCTCCAAACATAAATAATCCATCAGACAATTTTACGGCACTTCCATAGTTGAATTCATTGCTAACTACCCCGTCAAATTTATTATAGACATAAATTGCTGTATCTTTCTTATTTAAAAGCAAATGCGCCAAACCACCCGTTGTGCTAACCCAAAGATCAGTGTCCTGTTGCATAAGAATAGCCTGAACTATGTCCGAAGGCATTCCATTGCTGATATTTATCTTTTTCAATGATTTATTATACATATCATAAAAAATCAACCCTTCACCGTTTGTGCCTATTATCAAATTACCTTTTGAATTTTGTTTCACACAATTAATCGTCGTGTAATGCAAATCATTATGTCCCTGACTTAACTCAACTATAGTATCTATCTTCCCATTTCTAATAATGTTTACTCCCATTCTGCCCACTGCTATGATCGACCCATCTTGCAATTCCAGAATATCTTTAACCAAAGGAATTGGATATTTAATAATATTCCCGTCTTTTTTTATCTCATGCAAATCCCCGTCTATTCCTCCCATCCACACATTATTATGACTGTCTTTCAATAAAGAGTAAACTTTAGATAATCCGATTTTTTTATCGACATTTTTTATATTACCATAGTGAGTATAAGAAAAATCCCTTTTATCAACTTTAAAAACTCCGTTTCCATAAGTTGCTATCCACATATATTCACCATCTTCTTCCAATGACAGTATAATATCGGGAACTTTAGATGATTTTTGGATTGAACGCTTATTAGTCCATTTATCAACTTTTCTGTCCCAGATGCTTAAACCTTGCTTTGTCCCAAACCATATTTTTCCTTGCGAATCTTCACAAATAGCTCTTGTGAAATTATAAATCAAACTATTTTTATCATTGATGATATGACTTATATTTCTAAAATTAAGCTTATTAAATGGTAAAAAATTTATTCCTCCACCATAGGTCGCAATCCATAAAATATTTTCTTTCCCAAGCAAAATATCATATATCCCATTGCTTGAAATGGAATTGGGATCATTCATATTATTTACAGCTGAATTGATATATTTATTTTTGCCGTCAAGATACACAAGCCCTGCTCCGTCTGTTCCAATAACAATAAGGTTGTTATTGAGTTTTAATATTGAATTTATCCTGAAAAATCTGTCAGAGAACACAGGAATATCGATAGTTCCAATAAAGTTTTTATTTTCATCCACCAGAAACAATCCGTTTTCCATTGTTCCGATATAATAATTATTACCGATCTTCTCAATACAGGAGACAGAAATATTGTCATCATTTTCAGCAATCTTGATTTTCTCAGCTTTTTGACTTTTTTCATCAAAATAATACAATCCTGTATTTGTCCCCGTTAAAAGTCCATTTCCCGTATATTCAAGAGAAAAAACATTTTTATCCCTGAAAACATTTTTAAGACTGTCCGTTTTGATATCAAAATGCCATAGTCCGCTAAAATCACCTATCCAAAGTTCATTTTTCTTTCCTTCAGTAATACATTCAACCAGATTAAGATTATCATTCTGATCAGTAATAACAGGCACAAAAATATTTTTTTCAACTTCATATTTCAATAAGCCTGTTTCCATTCCAATCCAAATTCTATTGTCACTATCAATAAAAACATCGGAAATTCTGTTAGAAGCAAAATCAGGGAGTCCTTTATATTTATTGTATAAAAACAGATCTTTTGAATTGTATCGCATGACCCCTTCTTCAGTTCCGGCCCAGATATTGCCAACACTATCCTGTGCTATAGTGTAGATAATACTTTGAGATACATTGCCCTGAATACTCAGTTTGCTAAAACCGGTAGTTATCTGACCAAAGCCTGTGACAATTATAAAAGAAAAAAATGAGAATAATATATATTTGAATCTATCCATGATTTTAGCAAGATCAAAATTATTTTTTAATATTTCAAAGTTACTAAAAATAGCAATATAAGTAATGAATTTATTGAAGTTTTTCAAAAAAGGAAGCGTATTTAGTGTCTGCAGGGAGATTAGCTGATTTTGTTATTTTTTGGTTATATCTTTCTTTCAGGAATTTCTTATACTTTATCACACTATTTGTCCATATTGAATATCTCTTTTAATATCACACTCAAACCCAATAGTGCAACACTTTTTTTAGATGTTGGTATTAGAGTATCCTCAAGTAATAGGTAAACAATTTTGTATTGTTTTTTAAATTTCTTTTTTATGTTTGAATCTATTTTTCATTCAGCCTCTTTTTAGGCAAATCTCATTTTACTAATGCCTTAAAGATAAGTATTTTATCTATTTTGTTTAAATAAACCATCATTAGATTCAAAATTATTTACAATCATATGTGTGTGAGACTCATCCTTTTATGGCTTTTCGTGCAGCATTATATTTAAAATGCCTTATGAAAAGAAAATTTACAATACTATCTTGAAATTCCAATATCCGTTTTTGTGCTTGATACTTACTAAAAATACTTCAGGATTATTTTTGCTGTTGCTGATATTCAAAACAAAACTGTTTTGATGACTAATATCTTTTTGTAATATCTCTTGTCCTGAAATATTGTATACTTTTACCGTCTTTGGAATAATATTTTGTGGTAAAAATACTTCAATAGTTTCATTATCGATAATCCTGTAATATGACGATGATTTAGTCTCAGAAATACCGGAGGGTTTTTCTATCTCAAAATTGCCAGTCAATACAAGTTTATCATTGTAATAATAGTTGTATTTCCATTTTCCCCAAATATCGGATGAAGGAGCAAAAATATAGGAATTGTAATAATAGTACCACCAATCTTTTTGATATGTATAGCTATATTCAAACCATAAACTTCCATTTGGAGTAAGCCATTCTATTTTTGTAGAATCACCTTCCTTGATACCGTATTGGAGTGCCCAAAATGTGATGATTGAGTCTTGCTCATTGAATTTGACTTTTTCTACAGGTCTGTTTTTAAGGTCGTTGATATTCGGGATGAAATCGGTTAATCCGCTTTCCCAAACATGAAATATTGTGTCATATGGGATTGACTCTTCCCAATATGAATTGTCTGCACCACATGATGCAGCAAATGGCTCAACCAGATATAAGGAGTCGTACCACAATTCAAAATGAAGATGAGGGTCTGTGGAGTTTCCTGAACTGCCAACCAATGCTATGTGTTGACCGGGATAGACTTTATCTCCTGTTTTTACCATAAGTGAATTCTTTTTTAAATGTCCATAATACGAATAAAGCTTATTCGGATGTCTGATTGCGATATAGTTACCCAAACCTAAACTGGTATTTCCTTCGGTATTTCTATCATACTCACCATCATGAATAAAGGTTACTACTCCGGTATCAACTGCATTAACATAAACTCCCTCGTCCATTTGGGGAAACCCGCTTAGAGTGAAGTCTGTTCCTCTATGCCCCGCATAGGTTTTAGTGCCCTTGCGGAAATCGGTAATTTGATTCGTGCCCCAGTCAATATAATTAACTATAATAAAGTCTTTGCCATATTCTCCCTCAATAGGAGCTTTGAAATTTTGTGAATTACAATAATTAGTAATAAGAACAAATAGAGTTATTAGTATTGATGTTTTCATTTTGGTTATTTTTAAATTATATCTGACTGAGATGTTTTACTTTTGTTTAAAACCTCATAATCACAATATTAAAAAAAATGAGAGATATAACAAAATGGAATGGAGATTTTATTTTGAAAATATTTCTTTAGCATATTTTGAATAGACAATGTATCCAATAATATCTATCAATAATAAAAACGACATAAAAAATTGAAATAAATATTAATAATTGTATATTTGAAATTGAATTAGATTTGCGATTATATTAAAACTGAATTTTTATTTTTAAATTATGTCCGAAACAAAATTAAAGAATATATTTAAAGGTATTTCCGGCAATATTCATAATGAAGTTTTTGAAACTATTTTGCAAAATGATAAAATAAAACTAGAAAGAATAATCTCAAAGGGTCATATTACTCCTGTAGGAAAATGGTATGATCAGGATTTTGATGAATGGCTTATTTTATTATCGGGGAAAGCAATATTATCATTTATGGATCAGGCAGAAAATATCACGCTTATTCCAGGTGATTATATGCTGATAGAAGCGCATAAAAAACACAGAGTTGAATACACAAGTTATGACGAGGAAACTATTTGGTTAACTTTGCATATTAATAAATAAAATATCAAAATGGAAAAAGAAATAAATACTGTTCAGTCTTATATCAACAGAGCAAACAGATTTAGGGATATTTATCATGACCTTATGCCGTATAAGGTAAAGGAGATCCTGCTTGTTTCACACCTGTATGATGCCTATTTGATAGAAGGGGAAGGAAGGTTTTCGGAAATAATGCTTTATGATTACGGCAATCTTAATCTAACATCACTGCCAAGGATCACAGGAGCATCATTTGATGAAAATGTTTTTGATTATCTGGAGCAGAAAGAGATAAATTTAGTGATTTTGATGGTAGGTCTTGATAAAGATACACCTCTGAAAGTGGCAAAAAAAATAAGAAAAAAGTACCCTGATAAGCCGATCTTCTTTTTGTTGAATGACAGCACACACGAACAGTATTTTTTGAATAAAGTATCTTCATTTGATAATAATATGGTTTTTGTCTGGAACGGAGAATCCAGGATATTTTTTGCAATGATCAAATATCTGGAAGATAAGATGAATGCTAAAAATGATACTCAGTTGGGTTCGGTAAGACTTATTTTGATCGTTGAAGACTCTCCTGCTTATTATTCCGCATATCTTTCAAATCTCTATCAAATAATTTTTGACCAGACCAATAAAATAATAGAGGAGATCTGGACTGATAATGTTTATAAAGTATTAAAGTTAAGAACCAGACCTAAGATCCTGC
>JALVEG010000549.1 GCA_027031145.1 Saprospiraceae bacterium
TTCCACCATAGCTACGGCTATGCTGAAAATTATATGCTTTGTTCTCGACAAAAATAACATCAACTTACCCGAAACATTACACTTGACTTGACACTAGTGTCAAGTCAAGCATACTCTTTCACGCCAAGTATTCGTTCTTTTTGCCGATAACTGCATTAATAATTTCCACCATAGCTACGGCTATGCTGAAAATTATATGCTTTGTTCTCGACAAAAATAACATCAACTTACCCGAAACATTACACTTGACTTGACACTAGTGCTCTGCGTAAAAAACAGATATACATATATACCATATTCTGTGGAAGAACCTCGCGAATAGCTACTGCTATTCACGAGGACTTTCACCGTTTCTAAATAAAGAATGACTGTGTCTAATATGCGCACTTATTTATTGCACAGAGTATTAGGGTTTTATTTCAATATTAATTTTTCTAATCTATCTATTCTAGATTTTAAATCATCGATGTCTTTTTGTTGATTTTCAATAATAACTTGTTGTTCTTGGATAGCTTTAATTGCAATCGTACCAAAACCCGCATAATTGATAGTTAACATACCATCTTTTTGATTGTCCGTACTTTCTTTAACCAACTCTGGGAATAATTTCTGTACATCCTGAGCTATAAATCCAATGGATTCCTTTTTGGCAGGATTATTGTTTATGTATTCATATCTAGATGGTTTGAGTTTTAATGTTTTTGCCAAAGTATTATCCATTTCTCTTATATTTGTTTTTAGTCTTTTGTCGGAGATAGTAGAATAGGCACCAGTTGTAATATCAAATGTTCCTCTATGATTATTATTAGAGTATAACCTAAGTCCGTCGTTTCCAACCCAAAGCTCCCAATTATTTTCAGTATCTGAATTATATATATTTAGTCCATAACTTCCCGGTTGCATAACTCTAAATGGATAATCACCTGAATATGAAATGCCATCAGGTGAAATACATAAACCTTTAGTTCCGATATTTATATGAGCAGGCTCGCTGCCGGTAGTTGATTTAATCTTTGCTATTTCATCTGTTTTAAAATGCAAGACCGGTGTATTGTTTGTTATTTCCATATCGCCATCTAAGTATAAATTGGAAGATCCATTATTACTTGCTATTTTAACGTATCTGTCATTAATCTCCATCTCAGTATATGCTGCATGCATCAATCTAATAGGACCATTATCTGAATTGATAGCTAAACTAGATGTTTCACTACTGGCATTAATAAATGCGGCATCGGCTACCAGACCACCGCCTCCGGGGAAACTGTTACTATTATCACTTGAAAAAAGTTTAAATTCAAAAAAATCATTTGTTGTAGTTCCAACGTTATTTCTTAGTTTTAAACTTGTTCCATTAGCAGAAGAATATGAATCCATGATCATTTCAGTATCATCTCCTGTTTTATATATATGTAAATCTGCTTCAGGATTAGAAGTACCAATTCCTACATTTCCATCATTATTAATTACCATTTTATCTATATATCCAATTTCAAATTTTAGTTTTCCATTGGTGCTATTATTATTTAAAACCATATTATCATTATCAATATCATACCAAAGAAGTCCTTTTATGACATCGTTATCATTATAAAACCCCATCCATGGATAATCACCTTGAAGTTTTATTGTTGGTGTATTTAAATCAATGGTTTTAATATGTAACGGTGAATTGGGAGATTCAATACCAATTCCTACTTTTCCATTAAAATAACTTTTACTATTAGCATTTCCCGCATAGAAATCATAATCTCCTCCATAGGCATAAACACCGATTCCGGTTGATGTTGGTGCATAACCATATATTCCTATACCGTTTGTGGCATTGCTTTCTCCGTATATGGCGTCTCCAGAATG
>JALVEG010000550.1 GCA_027031145.1 Saprospiraceae bacterium
CACAATATTCATTGGGATTTCTTTATTCGCACGGGAAAGAGCCGATAGACAAATCCAAAGCTTTGTATTGGTATGAAAAAGCAGCAAATCAAAATCATATCAAGTCACAATTTCAGGCAGGTGTTATGTACGATAAAGATAATGGTATCCCGGAGAACAAAGCCAAGGCGTTGAAATGGTTTAAAAAATGTGCGGAATTGGGAGATGTAAAATGTCAATTTAATACAGGATATTTTTATGAAACTGGTTCAGGTACTAAAAAAGATCTAAAAAAGGCTTTGTATTGGTATCAAAAAGCAGCAAATGCCAATGATAGTAAAGCCCAATACAATTTAGGCTTATTATATTTGAATGGTGATGGGGTAAAACAAGATTTGAAAAAAGCATATTTTTGGTTGAATAAGGCTAAAGAAGGAGGCAATAGTACTGCCAAACGGGTTCTTGACGAATTGTCTAAAAAGTAAAACTACAACTTTTCTACTTTCTCCTGTATGACTTCCCAATCTTCCATTGCATTATCCAATTCTTGTTTTTTGTCAGTATGAAGTTTGAATTTTTCCGGTGCATCATTGCGTGAATGAAATTCAGGATCCAGCATCAATGTCTCCAATTGTTCGATTTCTTTTTCCAGTTTTTCAATTTTTCTTTCAATTTTTTGAAGCTCTCTTTGTAGGGATTTTCTTTCTTCGTAAGACAATTTGGAAGCCGGTTTTTTTACGGTTTTAGTATCGGAACCTGATATACTATTTTTTAGTTCGATCTTTCTAATATCATCGATTTGTCTCTTCTCAAGAAAATAATTTATGTCACCCAGATATGTTTTGAGTTTGTGATCCCTGAATTCTACGGTTTTATCTGTTAATCCGGATAAAAATTCCCTGTCGTGAGAAACAATTATCATCGAACCATTATAATCCAACAAAGCTTGTTTAAGAACATTTTTGGATAATATGTCCAGGTGATTAGTAGGTTCGTCAAGTACCAAAAAATTGAATGGGCGAAGTAGCATTACGGCAATGGCAAGTCGTGCTTTTTCCCCTCCGCTTAATACCACGACCTTTTTTTCCACATCTTCACCGCTGAACAAAAATGCCCCCAATAATTTTCTAATATTGGTTCTTGTTTCAGCAGTAGCATTGTTTTCCATTGTCTCCAGAACTGTCAATTTTGTATCAAGCAAGTCGGATTGATTTTGGGCATAATATCCTATTTTTACGTTATGTCCTAAAGTCACATTACCACTTTCGTAATTTAAATTATTTACGATTATTTTAGCAAGAGTCGTTTTGCCCTGACCATTTTGACCAACAAAAGATATTTTTTCACCTCTTTCCAAAGTGAGATCGATATCTTTCAAAACAGTGTTGTTTCCGTATGATTTAGTCAGTTTTTCTGCTTTTACCACTATTCTGCCTGATCTGTCGGCAGGTGGAAAAATCAGTTTCATCGCTTTTGTATCAAACTCATCGATTTCGATTTTCTCCATCTTATCAAGCTGTTTTTGCATAGATTGAGCCAGTTTGGTCTTAGTGGCTTTAGCCATAAACCGTTCGATTGTTCTTTCTTTTTGCTTTATGACAGCTTGTTGATTTGTGTATGCTGCTATCAGTTTTTCTCTTCTTTCTTTTCGCAGTTCGACAAATTTTGTATATGGAGCAGGATAATCATAGACTTTTGCATTTTCTATTTCGATTGTTCTTTTAGTCACATTATCAAGGAATCTTTGATCATGAGAAATCAAAAGTACAGCCCCTGAGTAAGATTTCAAATATTCCTCCAGCCAAATAATAGCTTCTATATCCAGATGATTTGTAGGTTCATCCAGCATAATATAATCGGGTTGTCGAAGCAAAAGTTTTGCCAGTTCCACTCTGATCTGCCATCCACCGCTGAATTCTTTTATTTTTCTGGAAAAATCTTTGTTTTCAAAACCCAGTCCTTTTAGTACTTTTTCTATATTTCCCTTTAAACTGCCAACATCATGATGTTTTATTATATCATTCAATGCAACCATTTTTTCAACGAGTTGCAAATAAGATTTTGAATGAAAATCCTCTCTTGTAGCTAATTCTATTTCGATTTTTTTAAGCTCATCTTCCATTTGATTGATTTCATCAAAAGCGGAAAGAGTTTCTTCCATAACTGTATATTCAGGATTAAGATTTAATTCCTGTTTTAAGTATCCGGTAGTTTTATTATTTGGAATAAGCACTTGTCCCGTATCAGGAGTTATTTCCTTCAAAATAATTTTAAAAAGAGTTGTCTTTCCCGCACCGTTTCTTCCTACTATCCCTATTTTGTCATTATCCTTGATGGTAAATCCTATATTGTCAAACAATACGCGGTCACCAAAAAACAATGAAAGATTTGATATATTGATCATATTTAGTTATTAGATAAAAATCCGGGTGCAAATTTATTGATTGAAATCGATAATGAAGAAAAAGCTAAAGATAATTTTTGTATTTCATTTTGTTATTTTCCTTTTTAGCCACTAATGCACTAATATTTTCCTTGATTATTCGTGCATTCGTGGCTTTTTAACACCTATTCATATTTCTGCAAATACATTTCCAAGCATCAAAACTACATATTTTATCACATTTCCTACCTTACAAGACACTAAAATAACTTGTAAAGTTGGGTGAATAGATATATTAATACTTTCTCTCTCCGTAAAAGCAATATCTATAAGTGCTACTCCACCTTAAACAAATGCACGCCTCCTATATGATTATGTCTATACCAGTCATTATATGCCGTAGTATTATAGTACTTTCGAGGGCTCAATTTCAAAAATTCTTTATTGTTTCCTATACCATTATTTACACTTAACCCTGGTGCCCAGTATATAGTTGAACATTCACCGTTTACGGCATAGATATTCTGGCGGTCATATAAATCCCTAAATGTATTCAAACTGGATGGAAAAGTAAAGAAAAAAACACCTTTATATTTAGGTACTATCTTGAATTTTAAATAATATTCATTATTATTATAATTGTGTTTAATATTATAGGTTATACGGTTTTTTGAAACTTTATATTTTATTGTATCTATAATATAATCAAATAATAGTAAGGAGTTACTCATTTGTGAGCCATTAAACGTATCAATTTTTGCAATTCCACATTTAGTATAAAAATTTATACTATCAAAGAGAAACTCATCGGTAGAATCCTGATCCCAAAGTTTATTGGGAAATTGAGATGTAATCGTAATAGTATCTCCAATATGCAATACACTGTCGGGAGGATCAAAACGGACAGGAATATCAAAATGATGCCAATAATAACGGTCACATACAGAATCATTGTTGGGAGTAGGGCAAGCACAAAATATTGTGCTAATAGTCAGGATAAAAAATAATTTTTTCATATCTAAATCATATATAAACCGGTGCAAAGCACCAAAATTTGTATAATATTATTCGTGCATTCGTGGCTTTTTAAATCTATCTCATATCTGCAAACACATTTCCCTGTATCAAAATTACATAATTTATCACATTTTCTACCTTACAAGACACTAAAATAAGGTGAAAAGTCCTTATTCATTAACAAATACTCTCAAAATTTTCCAAAAAGCTAAAAACCTATAAACAATCAAGGGGTTAATTCCTATATTGATATTTTAAACAAATTCTGAATTTAGTCAAAAGGGTGAAATCTTTATTTCTTGGTTAATGATTAATATTGATAAATATACATTCAACTTCTCCCAAAGGGACAGGTTTCGGAGTTGTAGCCCATAAAGTCAATAAATAAAATAATGATTTATTACCCCATAATCCCCAATATTAAATACATTAATGCGGCTAAACTTCCTGCAGTTAATGCATAAGGAAGCTGGGTTTTGACATGGTCGATATGATCACTTGCCGATGCCATGGATGATATGATCGTAGTATCTGAAATAGGTGAACTATGATCGCCGAATACACCTCCACCCAATGCAGCAGCAATGGTTAAATAAATATCCGCACCCATCGCCTGAGCCATAGGTACAGCAATAGGAATCATAATTCCAAATGTGCCCCAGGAAGTGCCTGTGGAAAACGCTATAAAACTACTTATAACGAATATAATAAAAGGTACATATGCGGGTGACAACCAATTTTTGGTGATGTCGGCTACATATTCTCCTGTATGCAGTTCTCTGGTTACCGCACTTATTGCAAAAGCCATCATCATCAACAATGCTAAAGGCATAAGTTCTGAAATACCTTTAAGTGTATAATCAACCATGTCTTTTGTTTTCAGGATCTTTTGAAATCTATATAAAATAAATGCTACTACCAATGAAATAATTACAGCCATCAAAACCGATGTTGAACCACTGCCATTTTCCATTGCAAAAAGAAATTTATTTAGTACGGTTGGTGCTTTTTCATATTCTGCCAATACTTCCTGTCCTTTGTCCCAGCCGGTATAAGCCAACATAAAGGGCATCATCGCAACCATAGTCAAAATAGGGATGAACATATTGTAAGCTTTATGTTTTACTCCTTTTATCGGTTTTGCTTTTATCAACTCATCCGATACTAAAGGTTTTGCATTGTCATTCATCAATTTGCCTGTTCGCTTAGTTCTTCGCTCAGCTTTTAGCATCGGACCGAAATCTTTACCTGTGATTATTAAAACAGGGACCATGATCAAAGCAAAAAGAGGATAAAAATTATATATCATGGATTTGAAAAGTACTGTGAGAGGATTGGAAAAGCCAATTAGAAATAGTTGTCCCATTATAAATGCTCCCCATGCATTCAGTGGAATAAGTATCGATGTCGGTGCCGAACTTGAGTCTGCAATATAGGCCAATTTTTCTCTTGGTATTTTTAATTTATCAAATACCGGTCTGAAAATTGTTCCCACAGTAAGTGATGAAATACTGGTTTCAACAAAAATAATCACTCCTGTTGCCCATGCCATTAACTGAATAAGTTTTCTTTTTCCTTTAGGGCTTCGATTTTCAAGTTTATCAAGCATTTTATCCATCATTTTGACAAAACCCAATACTCCTCCCGATTTTTGAACCAATAATATTAATGCTCCTACCAATGCACTAAACATTATCGTACGCGTATTCCCGGGGTCTTGAAATACATTTACCAATGCTTCGACGGTGGACATAATGCTGGTCCACATATGCCCGTTGCTGATGATCATCCATCCAAGCCAGATACCAAATAATAAAGAAAGATAAACCTGTTTTCTCCAAATAGCGATTATAATTGCTATTACAGGTGGTAAAATCGATAAAAATCCATAGCTGACAGCATGATCTTCCATATTGTTATTTTTAAGTTTTAGAAATTATGGTTTTCAGATACATATTGGGATATTCCATTAATTTGAATAAATCTTTTTCTTTATTTTCTTTATCTGATTTACATAAAGTTTTCAAGAGTTTTATATCAGAGTTCCACAAATTACCGTCAAAATACTCAAGTCCCTTGAAATCTCTTATTTTGTATAGTGATTTTGTACCATAACCTGTACCCAGATAGATATATTTTAATTTATTTTCCTGACTCCATTTTATCATTCGCCACATCATCCACTTTCCCAGAGGAAAACTTTCAAGGTATTCAGTGTCATAAAACGAAAACCAATAATGAAATATTTCATCATTGACAATTGCCAATACGTATCCTGTCAAATGATCGTTTTCCGGATTTGTAAATTCAAATATATCTGTTGCTATTCCTGAATTTAGGATATATTCAAATCGTTCAGGGTTCATGGCATTGCCGGAAAACCGTTCATTAGCATATTTCATGCAGAAATCGATGAATTTTTTATCTTTAATGTCAAAATCTTTCAGATCATATCTGACTATTTCAGGTACCGCACCATTTAATTTTCTGTTTACTCTCCTGTTTTCAGAAGAATCCATAAATTTACTTAAATCTATTCTTAAACTTCTGGCAAGGTAAAACAAAGGATAATTTACTTCTGTTTTTCCTGTATAAGGCAGGAAGCCCTTATTATAAATACCGGAAATATCATTATCGCTTTCTTTAATGGCATATTCAGCATAACTAAATGTATAGCTCGAATAATCGTTTAAATATTCAGATTTAAATATTTTCATTTGAAATTTTTCAATTAAACATTTAATGCTTTTTTCTTTTCAAAAAATCTATCATATATGAAAAATGGTAAATATAATATTCCAAACAGCAATAGAGCCAAAGGTTCAAGTTCAAGGATATAATTAGGCCATTCGGATAATATATTGTAGAGTGTTGTGGTATCCGGTTTTCCAAGCATAAACATATAATTGGCACCGATTTTCATGTCGATAAACATTATTGTAAATGACAGGGCATTTAACCAAAACAATGCATAAAAAATATCTTTGAATTTCATTCTGTAATTGAATACAAAAATCCCGTAAAAAACACCTGTACTTAACCATGCATGCACAATCCAATATCTCCACCATTCATAATGAGGAAAAGAATCATGAAGGGTGGGAGTAAATAATGATTGAAAAGTTCCGGACATTATCCACAGAAAAAAAATACTCCATGCCAGTCTGCTTCTGAAATAATATGCAAGCAATAAAAACAATGGGGACAAGTTGCAAAGATGTAAAGGCAGATCTTCAGTCATATCAAAAGTTCCAGTGTATTTTTTTACGAAAATTTTTCCTATTTGGAAAAGAAAAACAAAAAGAAGTATCCCCGTAATAAAATTGTACTTTGCATCAATGGTTTTTAGTTTGCACTTTCCGATATAAATAAACAGAATACCGATAATCAGAAAAATAATAACGGAAATATAATGTTCCGTTGAATAATTAACAAACTTATTGTTTTCATATAAAAAGCTATGCATATCTGGTGAGATTTGTTAAAAAATTGTGGTAAATATAGGATAAAATTATTAATTTTTTCTATTTTTAAAATAATTTCATTGTTTTAGATATATTTGTATTAATATTGAAGTTGGAAAATATAAAATCAGAACCGATGAGTAAAAATAGAATCATAATTGAAATAAAACTGGATGAAAAGAATTATCCTGAAAGTATAAAATGGAAGTCGGAAAATAATGAAAAATCTGATTTTGTTGAGTCAAAATCATTTTTTTTAAGTTTATTTGATAAAAACACAAAGGATACAATGGAATTGGATCTTTGGACAAAAGATATGCAGGTTATTGAAATGGACAGATATATTTTTCAGTCTTTAAGTTCAATGGCTGATATGTATTATAGAGCTACAAAAAATATTGAACTGGCAAATGAAATGCAGAAATTCGCAAGATTTTTTGGTGAACAAACGCAGATAATAACGAAAAAATAATGTAACTACTCAGGTATAGTGCTTTTGAAATGAAAAAAAACTATTTTTTTGTCAGATGAAGCTTATTTTTTGAAGGCATAACTTGTCCCGCAAAAAGGCGGGAGTGGAGCTACGTCAAAAATAATAGCTGAAATATGACGAAAAAAGAGATTTTTTCAGTCAAAATGACTCTACCTGAGTAGTTACAAAATAATTATTATTAATATTTATAATGTTTTGGAAGATAAAGAGATACTAATATTATT
>JALVEG010000551.1 GCA_027031145.1 Saprospiraceae bacterium
GCTTATAAGGGAGAAGTAATGGCGTCGGGAGATGATCATGGACCTGTTGAAATTCGTGTTGCCGACATAGATAAAGGATGGAATGCTTATCATGGAGCTGATTCCGGTGAACTCCAGGTCAACAAATGCCGAAGTGAATATACCTATTCAAGTAATGGACGAAGAGTAATGAAAATAGTAAATGATAGCACAATTGTAGATGATCACAGTATTGGAATTGATATGAAATATAAATATTTGGCTCAGGATCCTGATGAATACTTTAAATTTTACCCTATTTTTAATAAAGACTTAAAGATGTCTTCAGACCATTTGGTTTCAGATATCACATTACACACATTTGACAATAAACTGACAAAAGTTGAAGTTTGTCTGGATAACAATCAGATATTTTATGTATTAGAAAATAATTTTAAAGTTTTCAAATCATCAGACGGGGGAGCAACCTGGACTGAAATCACACCTTCTACCACAGTCACAAATGGTCGAACTAATATTTCGGATATTGAAATAGATGAAACAGGCGATCAAATATGGCTTAGCTATGGTGAATACCAATCAGATTGTAAAGTAGTACAATCTACAGATGGAGGAAATAACTGGACAAATATCACAACAGCAACATTGCCTTCCAATGTTGTTGGAAATATTACTTATCAAAGAGGTACAAACGGGATGGTGTATATCACAATGAAATTAGGAGGAGTTTGGTATAAATCCAATGCTGATAATGATTGGAGTATGCTTGGAAGCGGATTACCAACAATTTCATATATGCAAACTATTTATACTGTTCCGGATATGAATAAATTCAGGATGGGTACAAGCAGAGGTTCATTTGAAACAGATCTGCCAGTTCATTCCGATCTTAGAGCTCATTTTGCCGTAAATAATAAAATTCGTACTTCATGTGTTCTTGATACTTCATATTTTTATGATTACAGTTCTTATTATGACAATGGAAGCATTACTTTCAACTGGACATTTGAAGGAGGAACACCTGCCACCAGCACAGATATGAATCCAAAGATTGTTTATGAAAATCCCGGAATTTTTGATGTATCATTGACAATTTCTGATGGCGCAGGCAATTCTCATAGTATTACAAAACAGGATTTTATAACTGTAAGTGAAGGTGATTGTGATGTTACTACTATTCCCGGCAAAGCTGTTAATAACATTGATAATTCCAACTATGTCCTGGCTCCGAGTATGGGATTACAAAATACCACTGCTTATACCATGATGGCATGGGTAAAAGGAGAAGGAACTCAAAGGGACTATGCAGGAATATTGTCTCACATAACATCTAAAGGAAATGTACATCTTAATTGTAGAGGGGTGAATCCAGACAGTACGGAGATAGGATTGCATCACCCCAATGGACACTGGTCCTGGAGCTCGGGATTGTATCTTGTCCCAAATCACTGGACACATGTAGCTCTTGTAGTTGCACCAAATAGTTTGACAATATATAAAAATGGGAAGTCTCATGTATTTAGCACTACAGTTGACCCTGCTGATCTGATTGATAAATTTGAGATAGGAACTATGATAGGCAGGGAGGGAGACAGATGTTTTAAAGGATTGATCGATGAGGTTGCTTTTTATGACAGGGCATTGACCGCAGATGAAATCAGAACTATGATGCACCTTACAAAAGAAAATCCGAATTATCCTTCGCAACATGATAGTGATTTGGTAGCTTATTATCAATTCAACTCGGATGGCAGTACTTGTTATGATGTATCAGGCAATAGTAAAACAGCACAACTTCATGGAAGTACAATAGACAAAGTTGACAGCGATGGGCCATTTGGAGGGGGACAATCAGATAAGGTTGCAGTAACAAGTACAGGTCTGGTTAATTTTCCAAATTCAGGAGTAAAAATTGATTTTACTACTCCTGTCCCGGATGGAGATGTTGTTGTATCTCATATAGAAAATCTACCGGATGTCTATCCAGCTACAAAAAAAATGCATGAGTCAGGGTATTATATCATGGATAATTACGGTACACACACGACCATTGGAGCATTAAACACTATAGAATTCACAAAAACCGGTACTATTAGTGATCAGATAGTAACAGATGGTGGTGGATTTGAACTATTCGAACGGCCTACTAACAAACATGACGATCCATTTAACAGTATAATCAATTCCAATTTTACCCTCACGGCTGGCAACTATGGTCAGGTAAAAGCTACAGATGCTTCAGCTATTGACAGTTTAGGCCAATACATTATAGGCAGGGATGCATATCCATCAGTAGCTCCTGCAATAAAAATGGTAACACCCGGTAAAGCCGGTGATATGCCGGAGGGAGGAGCAAGTATTTCTTTATATATGGATAGTGACAATCAGGGGCTGGTTTTACCCTTAATGAGTTCAACTGATTTTGCAAATGCAGGTCAGGCTACAGAAGGTATGTTGGCATATTCTACTGACGAAAAAGCATTGGTAGTATATTCCTCCGGAGCATGGAAAAAAATAGATATGACACCCATAATTGATATGCCGGAAGGTAGTACAGATGGAACAGTATCAATTGCCATGGGTGCTAATCCTACAGGGACAAATGCAATTGTTGAATTATTGGAAAAAGGGTTTATTAAATATAATACCAGATCAAATTCAGATTTAACAAGTATTAAATATCCTGTTGAGGGAATGATGATATACAACAGTGATGAACATACTCTGCAATCTTTTGATGGTTCGCATTGGGTAAATGTGCCTTTAAGCACATCTTCTGTTGCATCTTCACCAGACCCTGCGGTACAAATAGAAGGATTTTCGACTGGAAATACAAAACTTAACAATGCAGTGTTGCAGGATAGTGATGACAATGCCGTTATGATGATACCGACATTGGCACCGGAGTCAATAAAAGCTCCTGTTGAAGGAATGTTTATTTTTGATCCGGCAAGAAAACATTTTTTCTTATACGATGGAAATTATTGGAACAGGATATAAAAGTGCTATAATTTTGATCATTTTTTAAACGTAAACAATGATTAGAAATTAATAATTTTGTAGCTTTGTTTTTATAAAGTAAAAGTAACTACTCAGGCAGGGTGCTTTTGAAATGAAAAAATAAGTTTTTCAATCAAAATGATTCTACAGGAGTAGTTACAAATAAAAAAGAAGCTAAAGTGTGAAGCGATCCTGAACTTGAAAGCATCAGCTATATATAATATAATTATTGATTTTTAAATGTAAAATTTTAATTTTTCGTAAAATAATAAACAAAAACAACCATTTACTAAGTTATTTTTTATAAATTTATAAGGTAATTTGATTTAATTAAAAATTTTGTATAAATTTGTATAATAGATTTTTAGAAAGCGATTTATTTAAAATTCAAAATATTAAATAATGATAAATAGATTTACAATTACGTTTTTGTTTTTACTATTGTTCTCTTTTACCCTTTCTGCACAATTGGTAAATAATGGAGGAATCATAATAGTAAAAAACGGTGCAACTCTACATGTTGACAGTGATGTCACAAATACTACTGGTACGCTTCAACTTGAAGCCAATGCCACATTGGAAGTAAGTGGAGATTTCACAAGCGAATCGGCTGCTATTTTTGATGCTGATGCCAATTCACTGGTTAAATTTTTTGGATCGGCAAGTAAAAACATCAAATCCGGAGGAGATGATTTCGGCAAGATATTGATGAATAAAGATGCAGCTGTTAATATGGCACTTGTGGATGCAATGGATATTACCACCAATCTGGATTTTACTACCGCTAATGGCAATAAACTGATACTCGGAGCCAATAAACTGACATTAGCAAGCGGTGCTACCGTTACCAATTATGATGCTTCTCATTATGTCCAGGCAGATGGAACGGGAACTCTGGAAAAAAGATATGCTGCCGCAGGTACTTTTACATTTCCAATAGGAGATACTGATGATTACTCACCGATAGATGTAAATGTCACAGGAGGAACTTTGGGTACTAATGCCGCTATTGCCGTTAAGGTTACAGATGCCGTACATCCCAATAAATACTCGGATGCAGATGCATATATTACAAGATACTGGAATGTTGATGCTACTGATATTACAAGTTTGGCTGCAACGCTTACAGGTACATATACAGATGGTGATGTTACAGGTACGGAAGCCAATATCAAAGGAGCAAGTTATACTTCCGACTGGGATTTCTCCAATGCTTCAGGCGATGCTGCAAACAATACGGTAACAGGAGATATATCAGACGATGCGGATTTCACAGGAATGAATTATTATGGAAAAATGGCATCACTTAAAGCATTTTTACAGGGACCGTACAGTGGTGGTACAATGACGACTACTCTAAATACAAATAATTTAATTCC
Organism: Saprospiraceae bacterium; assembly: GCA_027031145.1. Lineage (GTDB taxonomy): Bacteria > Bacteroidota > Bacteroidia > Chitinophagales > Saprospiraceae > JADJGA01. Next base: position 4,359 of record JALVEG010000551.1, read on the forward strand.
ATTAAGTACTCCATATACAACTACTTATAGCAGTGATGAAACAGTCACTTCTATACCGGCTAATATTACAGACTGGATAAAAATAGAGATTAGAGATGCCGGCGATGCTTCCAGTGTATTAAAATCATATAGCAAATTTATAAAGAATGACGGTCAAATATACGAACTGGATGGCTCTAGCGCACCCAAATTCAAGGATGCGCCTACATCCGGATATGTAGCCGTAAGACATAGAAACCACTTGGGTATCAGAACAAGCTCGGCACTTGATTTTACCACAAATCCTTCACATGACTTTACCACCGCATCATCACAAGCATATGGAACAGATCCTATGAAAGAAGTAGCTACAGGAGTTTGGGCAATGTGGAGTGGGAATCCCAATGGTGACGATATGGTAAAATATAATGGAAGTTCTAGTGACAGAGTAAAAATACTTATTAAAGTTGGATTTTCTACCCCTAATAATATAGTATCAGGTTATTTCGATGAAGATGTAAATATGGACGGAGATGTGAAATATAATGGTTCTTCGAATGACAGAGTGAAAGTACTATTAAATGTTGGTTTTTCTACTCCTAATAATATTATTTACGAACAATTATAAACCATATATTATGAAAAAAATATTTTTTTTAATTTTTATTTTGATTTCAACAGTTTCTGTTGCTCAGACTTTTGAAATCAGAACACATTATTCTTCTGGCAATTCAATCACAGTAGATATGCGTTGCACTTCAGAACCACATCCTACAACTTCAAATTATATTTTAGATATAGTATTTGGTATTAAATGGCTTAATAGTTATAATGTTAATTTAGGAGATGCAAGTGGAGATTATCATATTGGGAAATCAGATATTGAAAAAGTAAATGGTTCTTATGAATTCCAAGCTTTTGATATCGAAACCACATATTCTTTCCCAGAAGATTGGGATCTAAATGTATGGAAAACAATAGCTACCATTCCTATAGAAAATGGCTCAGGAAGCGGAACTTTTGAAATATGTGAAGTTGGTTTTGATGAGACTACAGATTTAAATATCAATATTGATGGCACAGATTATACTCCAACAATAAATGGTAGTGCAACTGGTGTTCCATTATTTATTAATTTAGAAAAGTTTTCTACCCGCAAATACAACTCCACCTCATCATATCTTTTCTGGACAAGTGAGAACGAAGTGGATTTCGACCGGTTTGAGATACAAAGAAGTATTGACGGCAGGAATTGGGTTTATGCCGGAACTGTAAAATCCTATTCTTTATTCAGAAGCAGTGATTATTCCTTTATAGACAGAGATGTTTATGATGGCGTTGGTGATCAAACATTTTATTACAGACTTAAATTAATAGACATAGACGGAGGATATAGATTTTCAAAGATAAGAGATGTTACCTTTGAATCCAAGGATGCAGTTGTCGATCTGGAAATATATCCGAATCCATCTTCTGAAAAAGTATTCTTTACACTTTCAGGTATAGATTCAGACAGCGATGTAAATATCGATATTTTTGATATTAATGGTAAAATCGCATACAAAAAAAATATGGAAAATCTGTCAAAAAGCAATTTACTGCTTGACAATACTATAACAAGATTGCAGAGTGGCATGTACAATGTGATCATAAGTGATAAAAAAGGTCACAGGGTTTATAAGAAATTAATACTTGCAAGATAAAAAAATTAAGGCTAATATAATTTAAAAAATCCCGGAGTTATTTCGGGATTTTTTTTTGTCAGAATCAGAATTTTCTGAATTTCCATGATTTTCAAAATTCTGATAATTTTCCAATTTCCCCTGATAAGCGAATGTCTCTGACTTCGCTTTTAAAATTCAAAACCCCAAAACTTTATCTTTCTGGTATCCTCTAATTTTGTCACTATTTTTGTTTGCTATTGCCACAAAAATACCGCCAAAACAAGTAAGTTGTGACGCTCATTCGGTTCTCCCATCCCGCAGTACTGCGGGATCGCCAACGGGATTCTCCATTTCAAAAAAAACAACAAACACGTAATACAAAACAAAAAAACAAATAAATTAGTTATAGTGAAACATTTTTTTAACCACTTAGATCTCTAAGAATTCACTTAGTTTTTCACTAAGGGGATTATTTTTAGTAATTTCTTAGTGAAAGCTCAAGAGTTCTTAGTGGTAAAAATATCCGGACAAAAAATATAAATAAATCATTGAAAATCTTTTTTTAGGACTTTTAAACATCCTCATGTAGTTTAATTTTCTTTCCTTGGATTTACTTCAAACTTCCTTAATTCCGCTTCGATCTTACCATTCATCATTTTTGTCTTTTTGGAAGGTCTGAGCCCCAGTCTTTTTAACGCTTCGATATTGCCGGAGAAAACCCAGGCTTCACAAGGAGCGCAATCCTGTTTTAGCTTATCACCTATTCCCTGATAAAAAGATATTATCTCATCCTCTTTCAATCTCATATCATAAGGAGGATTCATTATTACAAAATCGATATTTTTACAGTCTTTGAGTTTGAAAAAATCCTTTTTAATGACATTTACATGATCGCCGTATTGTAGTAAAGAAAGATTCTTTTTTGTTGCAAAAACTGCTTTTCTCGATATATCATATGCATTGAAATCAATAGTTGGTTCTTTGATTTGTTCCTTTGCTTTTTCCTTCATATCGATCCACATTCTTCTTTCATAGTTTTGCCAATTCATAAAACCGAATTTTTCTCTTAAAAGATTTGGCGCCATATTGGTATTTATCATCAAGGCTTCCGTGACAAAAGTTCCGCTTCCGCACATTGGATCAAGAAAAGACGATTTGGATTCAAAGTCAGTATTCAATAATATTCCGGCAGCCAAAACTTCGCTTAAAGGGGCTTCCAAAACTTCAACTTTATATCCTCTTCTGTGGAGTGATTCACCTGAACTGTCAAGAGAGATCTCGACATTGTTTTTAAAGATCCTGACATTGATCTTTACATCGGGTTCGTAGGTATTTACATTTGGTCTGCGGCCATATTTTTCCGAATAATAATCGGCAATAGCATCTTTGACTTTATAAGCTACATACTTGGAATGAGTGAAAATATCCGAATTTACATTTGTGTCAATTGCAAATGTCTGATTCAATCCTAAATAGTTTTTCCAATCGATTTTCTTTGCATTTTCATAAAGCT
>JALVEG010000552.1 GCA_027031145.1 Saprospiraceae bacterium
TCCTCTTGACATCAGATCCCTGCCTGTATCATAGACAAACATGTGAACATAACCCCAAATGGTCTGTACCGTCATATACATAAAAACTCCTTTCTCTTGTGCCCTTGAAATTGCATCAAATAAACCTGCATTGACATGCCCCAAACCTGTTCCTACAAACACAATCCCTTCGTAGCCGTTTTCAACTGCCATATCCACTACATCCGGATTCATACCCGGATAATAATATATCATTGTAACCCTGTCATTGAAATACGGATATATATCGACTTTTCTATCTTTTCTTCTGTGTTTATAATCCCTTTTGATCGGAGTGATCTTTCCCAGTGAAACCCTTGCCAACGGGACATCCCCAATAGTTCTAAAAGTAGAGCGATACGATGAATGCATTTTGCGTACACGCGGACCACGATGCAACAATCCGTATTCATCCGAAGTAGGCCCAAACATACATACCATCACTTCCGCAATATCCGAATGTCCCGCCGTGTACATTGCATGCATCAGGTTCAATGCCGCATCGGAACTCGGGCGGTCGGAAGAACGCTGCGACCCCACGAGAACTATCGGAATAGGAGGGTTCTGTACCATAAATGTCAATACCGTCGCAGTATGTTGAAGCGTATCCGTACCATGTCCGATAACGATACCGTCAACCCCTTTTTCTATTTCCTTACCGATGGTTTTTGCCAATGCGATATACTGTTTAGGTCCCATATTTTCACTGAATACCGCAAATACCTTTTCGGTTTCAAGATTGCAAATATCCGCCAATTCGGGTACTGCGCCATACAATTCTCCCGGTGAAAATGCCGGAATTACAGCCCCCGTCCTGTAATCCAATCTTGATGCAATAGTTCCGCCCGTACCCAGCAGTTTTACGTTTGGCAATCCTGGAGTGATAGGAAATTCTTTTTCAGGTATCTTGTAATTTGCCTTTTTATATCCTGTTTCTTTCATATCCAATATCGTTTTGATATCTATACCGATATTGTATCCCGTAGGAATTTTCATCACGATATGTTGGTCATCGTCGTTTTCCGATCGCGGCAATACCGTACCCGTAAAATCCCCTCTTTTTGTTTGCACATCAGCCTGTCCCCACACCCGCACATTGTATTTTTTCAATACTTTTAGCGCTTCACCTTTATACCCTTGAAATAAATCGTTACTCATATATCTTTTATTTATTTTTTATTTGATTCTCCTTTTTTATGCCTTACAGTTAGTTTGAAACCCTGCTAATCCCCCGCTGGCGGGGGACAAAGGGGGTGGAAAATAAGGATTAGTTTCTAAATAGAAAATCAAGTTTAAATTATATCTTACAAAATATCACTCACTAACCCTCGCCCCTTATGAAACACTTCGTTTGTTTCACAGGGAAGTTAACGTGGGATTAATACCGAACACAAGAATCGCCCGCTCGCCTTTCACACCTTTCCCACGTCTCCTATTCTATAAAAAACTTCCTTCAACGCAACATTTCCCATTGCAGAATACCTTACTTCTCCCATTACCCAATTCTTAAATGCCTTATCTTTGTCTTTACCTTTTTTCAATTCAAATTTATTTTTTACAAATATTAAATTATCAAAAATATCATTTGGGCTATTTCTTTTAAACTTTATTTCCGATAAAATAGAATCAAATTCCATTCTCGGATGCTCCAGTAATACAGGTAGCATTCTTTCCGCCAATTCTATTTCAATATCATTTTTGATTAAAAAGTCGAATAACTTAAAAATAAGATTATAGTTGAACGGCGTTTTAAGTTTCTTTTGCCCTTCCCTGTATTTTAAAATCTGACCTAGAAACTTTCCCGCATATTTTGGATCGATATCCAATTTTTCTATCAAATCTTTTAATAATGAAAATATGTTTTTACTCAATATATAAGTGTAATAATTTTCAGGAATACCCCATTCTTTCATTTTTCTGTATCTTTCAATCGGATATTCCGGTAAGTCTTTCGCTATTTCTTCTATATATGATTCTGACAATGGGATAGGAGCAGAATCCGTATCAGGATACATTCTTTCAGCTCCAGGCAATACTCTTTCAAATACTGTAGTACCATTGGATAGCGATTTTCTTGTTTCGTTAGGTACACCTTCGAATGCCATTTGACATCTTTCCTCTATTGTTTCCAAAGCGGTCTTTATATCATCTTCAGGGGCGACTATTATCAGCCGGGCATCGTTTTCTCCAAATTTAAGAGATGACATATCAAATATCTGTTTCATTTTTTTGGGTGAGAGCGATGGCTCCAATTCTTCCGTATGATACATAAAAGGCTCTGTCAGGCAGGCTATAACTTTTAATCTTCCGTATATTTCATCAGCAAATATCTGTCCGGGCTGCGTAAAATGCGAAAAAATACCTTTGAAATCAGGAAGATTGACAACTATGATCTTTTTTCCTGCTTCTACATGTTCTTTAAAAGATTTTTGCTTGTAAACAGCCGGATTGTCTGATAATATTTCATATTGGATTGTCCATTTGGATGTATCTTTTATCCTTTTATTAAGCTTTTCTCTAATATGTAGTAATGCCCATTGTCTAAATGCTTCATTATGAGTAAGTTCAGGTATCCATTTTGTATGAGCTACTCCTTTTATCTCCACTCTGGTTCCGCCTTTGCAGCTGACATTGACATCTTCCCTGCCTGTTCCTATACCGGTTCTGACCAAACCTGTACTGCGATTGAGAAACCGGATATAATCGCATCCGTCCTTAACTTCACAGGGATTTGCAAAATCAGGATATGTAACAGTTTCTATCAAAGGAGTTCCAAGTCTGTCTGTTCTATATATTCTATCGTGCCCAATATCCGATACTTCACGGCAAGAATCTTCTTCTATAGACAATTGGATCAATCTTATCTTTTTGTATGGCAATTCTATTTCACCGTTGACTCCCAAAATTGCAGTCCTTTGAAACCCTGTAGGGATACTACCGTCCAAATATTGTTTTCTTGTGATATGTACTTCGCCGACGATATTCAGTTTGGACAATAAAGATATCTTTAATGCTATTTCAAGAGCATTTTTATTGATAGGAAAGGGTGGGGTATCATCCACTTCGTAGGTACATGCAGTCTGCTCCCTCAATCTGTATGTGATATTTTTTCGTGTTTTGAATTCCATCAATGCCGTACCGTCATATTCTCCAAGTTCGCTCATAGTAGGTCTCATGTGTCTGATCACTTCCGCATCAAATTCATTATCTTTTTGATAAATCCCTACCGGACAATTGCAAAATAATTTCTTTTTTGTGTCCAGTTGTTGATGGACTTCCAGACCGGACATAAACCCTATCCTGTCATAATCGGACTGGGTTGCTTTATTTCTTTTAACATAACCAATTTCTTTAAGGGTACGGTTATAATTTTTGCGGGCATTGATATTCTTTCCCATTCGATGTGGTTTTTATTAAGTCGCCCAAAGATAGAAAAAATAGATCATTCTGCTACTTTTTTTTTAATAAATCCCCGATTATTGGAAAAGTTATAAATAAGCTGAAAGTTACTATTTTTTATAATTTTATGAAATACACCCATAAGTTATTAAACCGGGTATTATCAAGAAAATTTGTTAAAATTGTTTTTTTATATCAGATGCCCCTTTAATGATCATTCCAATCCCAACAATAACTGCACCATAAAAAAGTCGCGTAGTTGCTATAGATAAAGTTACTCCGGCAATCAATAATAAAATACCCCAAAATATATAATTAGACTTTCCCTTTTTACTTACTACTTCATTTCTGGATTTATATTCTTTAATATATGAAATAGCATTTTCCAAAGTGAAATGTTTATGTTGTACGGCTTTAGCAACTTCAATATCAATGTATCCTTCATACAAAAGTTGCCTGATTTCACGTTTTTAGCACTTATTATGCTGTTTATTTCCTTTTCTTTTATAAAATCAAATATTTCGTCATCTAAAAACGAATAGTTTTCCCTTTTTGAATCAAGTTGTTCTGTTTCAAGTAATGTTTTGAATTCATTTCCATATTTTTCCCATAAAATATTTTTAATACTGAATACTATATTGTTTATGTCATAATTATAAAAACCATCTTTTTTTAATTGATTTTTATAGTCTTTCAGAGTTCGTCCATCTTTTAGATATTTTACTCCCTGCTCTGCTATTTTTATTTTTTCCCGGTAATTCATAACCTTGCTTTTGGGATGCAAAATAGTAACAATTTTTTAAATTAACAATATTTTTGAAATCAACTTTTAAACCTGTGTTATTTGCTGATTCTGAATAATGCAATCTAATCAAGACATGAATTGCACCAGTTAACCTTGTAAGGGGGGATTGAGGTGGGTTCTAAATAAAAAAAATTATTAAATCCCCGCCCCTTCCTAAAAATTGGGTGCATTTCATTTTTTCGTTTTTAAGCTTCACTATCTTCTAACTATCTTCTATCTTTGTTTTTTTGCAACCTCACCTCCCAGCCTCCCGTTTCTCCGTTTTACTCCGAAACCGGAGTAGCCGCCATCCCGCACTAATCCCAAGGGAAATAGTGGGTTGCCACTTCCCCCTGTCATTTTTCTGTAACGCAGTGGAAGAAAAATTACAAGGGGGAGAGCAGAGCTTTTGCGGGATGGATGAGGGGGCAGATGTGCCGAGAATCAAGAAAATTAAACTTTAACGCGAAAAAATGAAATACACCTTAAAAATTCTACATATTATATAAAAAAATATATGTTTTTATCTAAAGCGGATAATTTTTGTGTTTATTTTTAGCATATCCTTGTATTATTAAATAATAATTGTTTTAATACTCGGAATTTTCATTTCAAATAAATCATTTGCACAACATGAAGTGAAAACAAATGTTTTAGGTTATTTTGTTTCATCATATTCTTTATCTTATGAGTTTATTTTTAAAGAAAAATATGGAGTAAATGTTGCTTTTTGGTATCAAAATTTACCATTTTATTTTCCCGATATTATATCATTTCTTGATTATAATTATACATCTGAAGGGGCTTTGATGGAATATAGATTTTATTTTCAAAAAAAGACTAATCCTGTTGTTGGATTTTGGTTAGCTCCCTATGTGAAATATGAAAAACAAATTCACAAGGATATAGGAATAATCAAAACACTAAATAATATTTTTAATAATAGCGATGGAATATCACGAACCGATATAAAAGATATTGGGGTTGGAATAGCAGGTGGTATCAAATGGATATATAAGAATAAATTTATATTTGGGCTATATTCAGGTATAGGTGGATATCCTTATGCAAGAATATCTTTAGTTGACGATAATGGCAAAGCTCTTGGTTATGAAAATTATGAAGAAATAAAGCAAAATCCACAGTTTCGATTTGGATTCAACGTGGGATATCGATTTGGGCAATAATTATCTATCTACCTATCTCACCCAATTCTATTCCTTCCGAGTATGCCATCTTTATTCCGTTTTCTCCCAGAGCTTTTTTGACCGAAGAGGTGGCATTAAAGTATGCTTTTTCTTTGTTCTCAATTTTAGAATAAAATTTTATTTCCAATATAATTGTATGAGTGTCAAATTCCTTTATGCCTATAAAGGGAACCGGAGTTTGCAATACCAAATCGGTGTTTTTTAATGCATTGCTAAGAATCTGTTTTACTTTGCTGAATTCTTCTCCATAAGGAATGTGTACGGTAAAATCATTTCTGACATGGTTGTAAACAGAAGAATTGACAATCACATCTCCAAAAATATTACCGTTTGGAATTAATATTAATTCATTGTCAAGATTCTTTATAACCGTATTGAACAATTGGATTTCCTCAACATATCCTTCCTGGTCCTGAACACTGATATAATGCCCCACTCTATAAGGTCTGAATAAAAATATCATCAATCCTGAGGCTAAATGACCTAATGCACCTTGAAATGCCATACCGATAGCGAAACTTATGGCGGCAAGAGATGCAATGAATGCTGATGTTTCAATTCCTAAAATTCCCATTACTGAAAAAATCAATAATACTTTTAATGAAATACTTACAAATGACTTTAATAAAGGCTGTATTTCCATAGACAATTTAGTTCTTTCGGCATAATTCATCATAGAATTGACTAATTTTTTTATAAGCCAAAATCCTACGACTAGAATTGCAATTGCCAATAATATTTTGGGTAGATAGCCTGCGATTGATTCAAATGCAGGGATTATTTTTGTTTCCAGTATTTTATTGAATTCGTCCATAGTTACTATTTAAATGATCAATATTATTTTCCTTTATCAAGTTAAATTTATCATTTTCCTGTTCAAATAAATATAAGCCGGTATTGTGGTGCTTGTATTTTTCCATCATTGAAATATCCTGTTGCAGCATTCTTGTAACAAGCATTTTCAAAGCCCTGCCATGAGTATTTATCAAAATATATTTCTCCGGTCTTTGTTTTAAATCTGTAATGAAACTATCGATTCTTGTCACTAAAGATAATCCTGTTTCACCTCCTGGAATGCAATAATCCAAGTTCCCTTTAGCCCATTCTTGTATCATTTTCTTGAATCTTTGTTTTGTTTCTTCTCCCATTGGTTGTCCTTCGTTAGCGCCCCAGGATATCTCCGTTATTCGTTCATCTATTTTAAATGGAATGCCTTTTTTAACAAATTTTCCAATACTTTCCTTACTTCTTTTTAATTCTGAACTGATTACCAACTCAAAAGGTATGTTTTTATAAAATTCATAAAATTTATTTACTTGTATTTTCCCTTGATCATTAAGACTCAAATCTATGCTTCTCCCTTGCATTATTCCCAATTTGTTGTATTCGGTTTCCCCGTGTCTGAAAATATATATGTATTTCATCTGTGGTTATGCTATTTATTTTTATTTTTGTATGATGCTTTCAATTTTGATACCTACATATAACACAAAAATAGTTGATTTGGTTGATGATCTGTATAGTCAATGCAAAAATTTGAATATTGACTTTGAAATTCTTTGCTATGATGACGGTTCTTCAGGTCAATATAAGGAATACAATCTGAAAATTACTGAATATAAAAAGGTGATATATAAGGAAATGATAACAAATCTGGGAAGAGCTAAAATCAGAAATTTATTAGCATGTGATGCCAAATACGATAAATTGCTTTTCCTTGATGCAGACTCAGGGATAATCAGGGATGACTTTATTTTTACATATATCAGGCAATTTAGTAAAAATGTGGTCTATGGTGGCAGACTGTATCAGGATAATCCGCCTGAAGATAAAAATAAGATACTGCATTGGAAATATGGCCTAAAAAAGGAAAGTTTGGATGCTGAAACTCGTAAAAAAGACCCTTATCTTAATTTTTTATCAAATAATTTTTTAATTGATAAAAGTGTATTTGAAAAAGTCGGATTTGATGACTTGCATACCGGTTATGGTTATGAAGATACACTTTTTGCTCTTGATCTGAAGAAAAATAATATTGAGATTCGGCATATCGATAATCCTGTTTTGCATCTCGGATTGGAAGATAAGGAAGTTTTTAT
>JALVEG010000553.1 GCA_027031145.1 Saprospiraceae bacterium
AGGATAATATATTTTCTTATAATGATGATTTTATAAATATTGTTGAAATCGCAAGAGATTATCCTGACATACATGAAGTTGAAATCGATTCTAAAGAAGATTTTATGGAAAAACTAAAAACTATAAATCATAATAAAAGTACGATTCCTTTATTTTTAATCGATTCTAAAAACAACTTTAAAGTTATACCTGCGGATATGGTAAATTTTGAAGTGCCGGAAAAATCAAAAATAGTATATATGGGACAAAAGATTCAATTCTGATTTTCAGATTTAAATCTTTGTTTTCTGATTATTATTTGATTTGCTTTTTCATAATATAAGTAGCAACTTTTCTTGTAGAATCATTTTTATCGAAAAAAACACACTCCACAATCAAAAAAGCATATTTTTTATTCACTTAACCTATACTGTTGACACACTGTGCATTACAATGTTTAAGCCAATACCAGCACCCGTATACAAACGTTTACAAACGACTATAAACGACTACATACGTTTAATTTTCGCTTTACCTTCTCCGGCTGTCTCATCTTTGCATTGTCAAAGGACATAAACATTATTTAATTATTTTTTTGATTTTTTATTTAACCCGGTACATTCACGTACCATAAAAAATTTTGATATGAAAACTTTAAAAAACTTCGTACAGTTAATCGGAAACCTTGGTCAGGATGTTGAATTGAGAGAATTTGACAGTGGAACCAAAAAAGCTACTTTTTCACTTGCCACACATGATTATTACACAGACAAAAATGGTGAAAAAGTTGAAAAAACAGAATGGCATAATATTGTTGCCTGGGGCAAACCGGCAGAATGGATGAAAGAAAGTCTAAAAAAAGGAGACCATGTTTTAATACAGGGTCAGATCACTTATCGCAAATATGAAGATCAATCCGGTAATACCAAATATATTACTGAGATCAATACAAATGAATTTATGAAAATAACAAAGAGTTAAACAATTTAGTCAACAGGAAAATTCAGTATTTATTATTTTTTTTATTTAATCCGGTACACAAAAGTACTATAAAAAATTTTGATATGAAAACTTTAAAAAATTATGTTCAATTAATTGGAAACTTAGGACAAGATGTCGAATTAAGAGAATTTGACAATGGTAGAAAAAAAGCAAGTTTCACTATAGCTACAAATGATTTCTACACTGATAAAAATGGTGAAAAAGTTGAAAAAACCGAATGGCACAATATAGGTGCCTGGGGTAAATTAGCAGATATTTTAACTGACCATATAGGCAAAGGAGACCAGGTATTGATACAGGGAAAATTAACACATCGCAAATATGAAGACAATTCCGGTCAGGTAAAATATTTTACTGAGATAATCGCCAATGAATTTATGAAGATAAATAAAAACTAAAATAGTTTGATATTTATCAATCCGGGTTGATTCTTAATTTTAACTAATAAAAATCAACCCGGCTTTTATTCCTATTTTTACCGGATTAAGCTCTCGATGAAATTCATATTCATCATCCGGTATTAACCTTTAAAAATCATATTATGTTATTCAAAACTTATGCCAGTACATTAATGGGAGTCGAAGCCACAACCATAACTGTGGAAGTAAATGCAGGTGGCAATGTTCCGGCAGGAACTAAATATTATCATTTATTAGGATTACCTGACAATGCAATTCGAGAAGGATTTCAAAGAATTGAAGCCGCTATTAAAAATATAAGATATAGAATGTACAGAGTCAAATTGGTAATTAATCTTGCTCCGGCTGATCTAAGAAAAGAAGGGTCGGCATATGATTTACCAATAGCATTGGGAGTTTTGGCCTCAACAGGACAAATGAACGGTGAAAACCTGGACAAATATGTTATAATGGGTGAACTCTCATTAAACGGCGACCTGAGATCAATAAAAGGAGCTTTGCCAATTGCCATTCAGGCAAAAAGAGAAGGATTCAAAGGAATATTATTGCCATATCAAAATGTAAAGGAGGCTTCTATTGTTGAAGGAATAAATGTATATGGAATAAAAAATCTGAAAAATGCAATCAATTTTTTTGATGGAACAGAAATCATTGAACCTGAAAAATACAATATCAAAGACAACTTCTACAAAAACAATGGTAGTTATGCAGTAGATTTCTCTGATGTTAAAGGTCAGGAAAATATTAAAAAAGCATTAGAAATAGCTGCAGCAGGAGGACATAATGTTATTCTGATAGGACCTCCGGGAGCCGGCAAAACCATGTTGGCATCAAGATTACCAACAATTTTGCCTCCGTTGGATCTGGATGAAGCTTTGGAAACAACTAAAATTTACAGTGTTGCAGGGATGTTAGCTTCAGATCAGGCTTTGATATCGACAAGACCTTTCAGGTCACCTCATCATACTATTAGTGATGTCGCACTGGTAGGCGGAGGATCTAATCCTAATCCCGGAGAAATATCATTAGCACATAACGGAGTATTATTCCTTGATGAACTTCCCGAATTCAAAAGGACCGCCCTTGAAGTGTTAAGACAACCAATGGAAAGCAGAAAAGTTACAATTTCAAGAGCAAAAATAAGTGTAGATTATCCCGCCGATTTCATGTTGATCTCATCGATGAATCCGTGTCCCTGCGGATTTTACAATCATCCTGAAAAAGAATGTGTGTGTTCGGTAGGAGCCAGAAAAAGATATCTCAATAAAATATCAGGTCCTCTTCTTGACAGGATCGATCTACATGTGGAGGTAACACCTGTATCCTATGAAGAGTTGTCAAAATTTGAATATTCCTCAGAAACAAGCTCAGTTATCAGGGAACGTGTTTTGAGAGCAAGGGAGATACAAAAAATAAGATTCGAAAAATTAAACAATGTATTCAATAATTCCCAAATGCCGAGCAGACTGGCCAGAACGATATGCAAACTTGACAATCAAAGTACTGCAATGTTGAAAAATGCAATGGAAAAACTGCAATTATCAGCCAGGGCATATGACAGAATACTAAAAGTTTCCAGAACAATCGCAGATCTTGATGAATGCAATGATATCAAGTCACAACATCTTGCACAGGCAATTAACTACAGGAACCTTGACCGGGAAGGTTGGTTAGGATAATTAATATCAAATCAAGGTAAATAATATTTGAATTAATTATTATCTTTGTAAAAATAAATTTAATATTATGAAAATAAATATTTACATAGCAGCTGCATTTTTATTGATTTTTGCTTCATTCAATTCATGCAAACAAGCTCCCAAAGAAGATACTTATGACAAAGCGATTAAAGCTGAAGATGATCTTATCAACTCAAAAGAATTCAATGATTATTTTCAATTGTTTTTCCAATTATCTAACAAAAACACCAAAACTGATTTGCCCTATGTAAACAAGTTTATGAGTGATAATAAATTATGGAAATTTACTGACTTGTGTGATCTTTTGGAAAATGAAAAAATAAAAAACAATCCAAAAATCTATAACTATTGGAAAATCAGATGCGATTTCCAAACTGCAAAAAACACTTTGATGAACAAATATGGTTTAGATAAAGATTCTTTGCAAATTGTAATGGAACACGCATTAAGCTCTAAACAGTTTATTCCGGAAGGTGATAAAAAATAAAAAAGTCAAAATTACAATTATCGGGAGTGGGCCTTCGGCTTTAATTTTAGCCTCAGAGTTAAATAATGAAATTTTCGATATCAATATTTTTGAAAAAGGTAATTCTCCCGGAAGAAAATTCCTTGTTGCTGGTTATGGTGGTTTTAATCTTACCCACTCTGAACCACCTGAAATCTTCATACAAAAATATGATCCGGTAGAGTTTATCAAACCATATTTTAATCACTTTAATAATTTCGATACCAGAAAGTGGTTTGAAAATATTGGCATTAAGACTTTCATCGGCAGTAGTAAAAGGATATATCCCGAAAAAGGAATAAAACCAAATCAGGTTCTTGAGACAATACTTAAAAAAATAAAAGATAATAAAGGGATATTTCATTTTAACTATGAATGGATAGATTTTGATGAAAATTTTTATCCGGTCTTTCTTAATAAAAACAAAAGAATAATAGTAGAATCAGATATTGTAATTTTCGCCTTGGGAGGTGGAAGTTGGAAAATCACCGGTTCCGATGGAAAATGGCTTGATATTTTCAAAAAATATAACATAGAGACACTTGATTTTGAACCTTCCAACTGTGCATTAAAAGTTGATTGGGAAAAAGATTTTCTGGATAAATTTGAAGGGAAACCGGTTAAAAATATTGCTGTTTTTTCCGACAACAAATATGTTAAAGGCGAATTCGTTATAACAAATACAGGAGTAGAAGGAGGAGTGATATATGCTCATGCCGGCAATGTCAGAAAGCAGTTAAAAACAAATAAAAAGGCAAAATTATTTATTGATTTAATTCCGATAAAAACCAAAGAGGAAATAATTAAATTAATTTCCGGTTTCAGGTCAAATAAATCCAGAACCGGCTCTCTGCAAAAAGTATTTAATCTAGATGATATTAAAATTGCTTTATTAAAACAAAATACATCTAAGCAAGAGTTTTACAATGATGAAAAATTAGCAGAAAAAATTAAAAAGCTACCTTTGAATATTTCAGGTATGGCAACTTTGGATGAAGCGATTTCAACTGTTGGAGGTCTGTCTTTAAAAGCTGTGGATAAAAATCTAAAGATCAAAAAACTACCGTTTCATTATGCTATCGGAGAAATGCTGGATTGGGATGCTCCAACCGGGGGCTATCTGCTTCAGGCATCATTTAGTATGGGGAATTTTCTTGCTCATCAATTGAATCAATTAAAATAATTTTTTCTTTCCTACCCTATTCCAAGGTTTATTATTATTTTTGTAAATATGAAAAAAGTCCTGATCATAACATATTATTGGCCTCCAAGTGGTGGTGCCGGAGTTCAAAGATGGGTGAAATTTGTTAAATACCTAAGAGATTTTGGATGGGAACCAATAATATATATTCCTGAAAATCCTCATTATCCTATTTTGGATAAAAGTTTTGAAAAAGATCTGCCCGAAAATTTACAGATTATTAAGCATCCTATTTGGGAGCCATATTCATTCTATAAAAAATTTATGGGAATGAAAAAAGAAGAAAAAGTTCAACATGGTTTTATTCAGGAAAAAAAGCAGAGTAGTTTAAAACAAAGTATAAGTATATGGATAAGAAGTAATTTTTTCATTCCCGATGCCAGGAAATTTTGGATTAAACCATCTATAAAATATCTTTCAAAATATTTCTCCCAACATGAAAAACCGGATGTAATCGTCAGTACCGGACCGCCACATTCTATGCATTTGATAGCAATGGGAGTGAAAAAAAAACTGAATATACCTTGGGTTGCTGATTTCAGGGATCCCTGGACAGGAATTGATTTTTATGATCAATTGAAATTGACCAAATGGGCAGACAGAAAGCATCGAAGGTTGGAGAGACAAGTTCTTACAAATGCAGATAAGGTGATTAGTGTTGGATGGAATTGGGCAAAAGAATTAAATAAATTAGGAGCTAAGAAAGTTGATGTGATAACTAATGGCTTTGATGATATGGATTTTAAATCCGTAAAAACCTTAAATGTTAAATCTGATAAATTTTCTCTATCACATATTGGGTCATTAAATAAAGACAGAAATTCATCCGTATTGTGGTCTGCACTGTCTGAACTTGTAAAAGAAAATCCAAAATTTAAAGATAGATTAGAAATTAAATTAGTTGGCAAGGTGGATCATTATGTATTTGAAGATCTTGATAAAGCAGGCCTCAAAGAGTTTTTAAATAAAATTGATTACGTTCCACATAAAGAAATTCCAAATGTTTTAAGAAATTCCGATATACTTTTACTTCTTCTAAATAACACTCCAAATATTGAGGGAATAATAACAGGTAAAATATTTGAATATCTTGCAGCTCAAAGATCTATATTATGTATAGGATCCGGTACGGGAGATGCATCAAAGATAATAAAAGAAACTAATTCAGGTACAGCAGTAGATTTTAATGATAAAGATCAAATGAAAGAATTTATATTAAAAGAATTTGAAAAATATAATTCAGGAACTAAATCTTTTTCTGATAAAAGTGAAATATATAAATATTCAAGGAGAAATCTGACAAAAAAAATTTCAGAAATATTGAATAATATGGTTTAGACACTATTCAAAAACAGTTCGATATTTTTAAATAATTCTATATTTTCTCTTATTTTGTTATCATTCCAGTTCCACCATCTAACTTGTAATAATTTATTTCGTTGTCCTTCACTAAACCTATATTTATAATGTTTTGCAGGAGTACCAATAACGACAGAGTATGGTTCAACATCTTTGGTCACAAGAGAATGTGCTCCAATAATAGCACCATCTCCAATTTTAACCCCTGCTAAAACAGTAGAATTTGCACCTATCCAAACATCATTTCCTATAATGGTTTCTAAATTACGTTCAGCTTCTTGTGTAAGATCGTTCTTGCTGAACCCATATTTTGGTTTATAAGTAAATGAATGGGTACTGACCCAATCCATAGGATGACCACCCAATCCTATTCTGCAATTATAAGCTATTGAGCAAAACCTTCCAATACTAATTGTATTTTTATCTATTAGACAGTTTTTATTTATATAAGTGTATTTTCCAACCTTTAATGCATTCAAATAAACCCCCTCTTCAACAATAACACCTTTTTCAAATTTTGTATGTCGACTGACTGAATGTGCTTTAATTGTACATTTATCACAAAATATATTCAGATATAAAATCCAAAATTTCATTATTATATTAAAAATCAAGTTTTTCATTAAACAAAAATACAAAAAAAAGAGAAATTCTAACTAAAATTCTTAATTGGATTATACTATACTTAGAGTCTTAAGCAAATATTCATTTTTATTATTTATTTAATATGAAATATTCCAACAAATTACCGTATTTTTGTTGTTCTAATTATTAAAAAACAATATGAATATATTAATAATTATTCCGGCAAGAGGAGGTTCCAGGGGAATTCCCCGTAAAAACTTACGCGCTTTGAATGGCAAACCTTTGATTTATTATAGTATTACAAATGCGCTAAAATCAAAATTCAAACCGGATGTTTATGTTTCCAGTGATGACGATGAGATTCTGATGTTTGCCGGTAGATTCGGAGCAAAAAAATTGAAAAGAAATAGCCGGTTATCAGATGATAAAACGACATTGGAACCGGTTATCTACAATGCATTTATGGAAATATCATCCCAAAACAAAAAGCAATATGATTTAATAATTACAATGCAACCTACATCTCCACTGCTATCTTCAAAATCTCTTGATATTGCGATTCAGAAACTTTTAGACAATGAAGAAACCGATGTAATGATATCTGTTAGTGAAAAAAGGCATTTGAGTTGGAAACAGGATGGGGATAGTTTTATTCCCAACTATAAAGAAAGATTGAACAGACAACAGCTTGAACCCATTTTTGAAGAAACAGGCTCTTTTGTGATTTGTCGCCCTGAAAATCTTATAAAA
>JALVEG010000554.1 GCA_027031145.1 Saprospiraceae bacterium
TCTTTCGGATTTGGACTGGACTTTGAGTTTAGAACTTGAAGAAGGAAAGCCTTTAGATGAAACAAAAATCACCACAGCCCAAAAGCTTTACTATTTCGGACAAGGTTTATCTTTCGGCGGGATAATGCACGGATTGGTTTTGTTTGGTTTATCTTTTGCCTTTTATTTATGGATATTTTCTGCAGGAGTTGAAAACGAATATTTAATACACAGCATATTTTGGATTATTACGGCTTTTGGATTCGGTATGAAAGTTATTATTCCTTTGTGGATTTTAGATGAATACTACACCTTCCCTTTCGGCGTAACCTACACTATTTTAGCTTGGTTTATTTACGGATACAGCTTAGGATTATTCATTCCAGAATTTATATACAGCGTGATTTTAACAATTTTAGGATTTGGATATTTAATCCTTAAAGATTTACCTTATGAATGGATGTTTAAAGCAACCGTTTTTATTCAAAAATATCTGCCTCAATACGCAGATATAAGATGGATACCTTTTCATTTTTTTATGGCTTTTTTATCTTTTCTGCCAAATGTAGTTTTGTTTATATACAGAAAAAGACATCCTGTTAAGAAATATAAATGGCTTCCTTTGAATCATATTCCAGAAGATGATTAAGATAGCTTATCCATTTCAAATAAAATTTCTTTTGCAAAATTTTGTAAATTTTCAATTGAAGTATAAAAACATTCTTTTTTGCAAATAGGATAATCGAATAAAATATTATCGTATTCTTCACTTTTAAAGAAATTTATTAGCTGTTCAATTTCTTTATCCCTTATATATGAGTATTCTAATTGAACGTAACTTGCAGAAATATTTTTTATTTTCTTTATAGATATAGAAAAATAACTCCAAATTTCACCAAACTCTTCATCATCAGCTGAAAATTCAATATTTTTACTGTTATCATTTATTTCAATTAAAGACTTTGCAAAATTGTAAAGTTCCCACTTAGGAACTAAGAAAATCAAATGTTCTGAATTTTCTTTATCATAAATAAATACTTCAAATGAAACCCCATAATAATCTATACCTTTAATTTTAATCTCTACTTTTTTTTTAGAAAAAATATCTTTTAACTGCATTTTTCACCAATGAAAGAAATTTTTAAATTCGGATTATGTATTTATTATATAAAAAAGTCCCCGAAGGGACTGATAGATTAGTTGATAATATGTCTGATGTAGAGTTTTTTTATTTTTTCATTTTTCAAAATACAAATCGGCAAGAAATATTTATAAAATCTTTCATACATACTGTTTTTTCCTCCTTAATGCGTTTTAACTAAGACTATTAGTTCTTTTAAATCCTCTTTCATTATTTCTCTCATGTCTTCACCGTTTTCTATAACTCTTTTAAATCGTTTTTTCATCTGCTTCATAATTTCCTTTCTGTGTTTTTTCATTTCCTCTATTGGAATATCAAACTCTTTTGACAGAATCTTTTCTGCTATTAACATTTGTTTTTTAATCTCCTTTTCCAATAAATCCTCATTGCCGGAAAAAATGATTTCCTTTCTAACATCATCAATTAAAGCCCCAATCTCATCTTTTCCAAAGGAAGATTTAGGATAGGTAAAGTTCTTCAACAATTCTTTATCTCCGTATCCTTTAAATATCATCTCCCTAATTTTTTTCTTAATCTTTTTTCTTTCCTCTTTTCTACCTTCCAAAACAACGTGTTTTGATGACTCGTTAACGCTTCTTAAATAGTTTTTCCATTTATCAAAATGCTTTAAGATTATCTTTTTAACTTCTCCCTTTGCATAAGAAGGATACAAATAAAAAGGAACTAAAAATACAGCTTCATTTTCCAAAAC
>JALVEG010000555.1 GCA_027031145.1 Saprospiraceae bacterium
ATCCTGAGTTTTATTAATATTCCCACTGAAAAATCATTCTGATAACAAAAGTTAAATATCTTATCATTAATAAGCAACTATGTAAAGAAAATTGGATTTTCTTATCATAATATTGTATCTTTGTAAAGAAAAATGGAAAATCTTTACATAATGAAACCAAATGAATTAAATAAAAGCCTGACCACTACTAAAATGGTATGAAATACTACTCTTCCCTACTTTCAGGGTACAAACGGTACCCTGCCGTTCAAAAATAAAGCATAATCTTGTTTGGTGTTCAGCTAAAATAACAGCTTTGGATATATTAATATCCCCTTATTAATTGCAAAATCATCCAATTCTCTTTATTTTTTATTTCGATCAATGATATTTGTAAAAAAGCCAATAATAGATTATAAATTATTGCTTATCTTTGAAGATAAATAATATAACTTTTTAATAAGAAGATAAAGCGTTACCCTTACTCTTTAAACCGCAATTGTTCAATTGAAATGTAAGTCTCATTTTCTAAATATTGTGATTGTTTTTTTTGAAAAGGGTATATGATACATAAACTCCTTTGAGTTACTAGTAAGCATAAAAGAATAAAATCACTTGAATCATTTAATACTACAAAAGAAAATCCTATGAAAACAATAAAAGTAAAAAGTTTTGAAGACTTAATAGAAAAAATCGGAGAACCTAAAAATAGATTTTATTACATATATAGAGGACAATCTAATTCTTCTTGGAATTTAGTCCCTAAATTAGGTAGGCCTCCGTTATGGAAATATTTTTCAAAGCCTAAAAATGAAAAAAATATATTTGAAAGTTGGAAAAGGTATGGAATTCAATATTTTAAAAATAAACCTGAAGATGATTGGGATTGGTTAGCATTAGCACAACATCATGGTCTTGCTACAAGATTATTGGATTGGTCAAAAAATCCGTTAACAGCACTATTTTTTGCTACTTATGAAAATAGAAAAACAGAAGCGGCATTATTTTCATATAGGCCCCAAAAGATAGAAAATCCAGATACAAAAGACCCCTTTAATATTAAAAAAGTTCTCTCTTTTTTTCCGAAAGGAAATAGTGGTAGAATAGTTAATCAAAGAGGTTTATTTACAATATCACCAAACCCAAATGTTCCATTAGAAGAAACAGACCAAGGAGAAAGAATGACAAAATATCTAATTGACAAAAAATGTATTTTAGATATTAAACAAAAATTAGATTTCTTTGGAATAAATGAATTTGCCATATTTCCTGACCTTGATGGATTATCTAAATACCTTAATAGTTATGTAAATGATATACTTTTCGAGCAAAATAAAACCCTGTATTAATCTTAAGTCTGCTAGTAACACCGCGGCTATGACGATAAGTATGGCTAATGCCACAACGCTGAATAGCCTATGTATCGAAGTCCAAATAAAATCTACATATGATGTTAAGGAAGTGAATTTAGATTTCTATGAAGGATAATAAAAAGTCTTTATTTGAATTATTTTTTAAATTGTTGTATCTTTGAAATATGAAATTACCAATTGAAATAGAAAATAAAATTGAAGAACTAATTGCACTTTGTAATAAATACAAGGTTAAAAGAATTTTTGTATTTGGGTCAATTGCCAAAGGTAATTTCAATCCTCAAACCAGTGATGTTGATTTAATCGTTGAACTTGATGATTTGCCCCCAATTGAGAAGGGCGAATTAATAATGAAATTATGGTCTGAATTAGAAAAGTTATTCGCAAGAAAAGTTGACTTATTAACTAACTTGAATATCAAAAATCCATATTTAAAAAATGATATTGATAACTCAAAATTTCTATTATATGACAGAGCGAATTAAGAAATTTTTATTTGATATCTTATTTTCTATAGAAGCTATTGAAGAGTTTCTAAAAGGTTATGACTTTGTTAAATATCAAAATGATTTAAAAACTAAGAGTGCAGTAGAAAGACAACTTGGAATTATCGGTGAAGCTGTAAATCAGATTTCAAAGGAAGAGAATGATTTAAAACTTAAAAATTCAAGAGAAATTGTAAATTTTAGAAATAGGATAATTCACAGTTACGATAGCGTAGATGATAATATTGTTTGGGCTATTAAAACAAATCATTTACCAATATTAAAAAGTGAAATCGAGAAACTATTAGATATAAATACTGCACACAATTGAAATGACAGCACCAACTAAAATACCCATATTATACCTCTCTCATCTATCAGCCGTAATAAAATAAAGCCCGACCACTTTAAAGTAGTGTGGAATAATACTCTTCCCTACTTTCAGGGTACAAACGGTACCCTGCCGTTCAAAAATAAAGCATAATCTTGTTTGGTATTTAGCTAAACTAACAGCCTTGGTTTGATTAATATCCCCTTCTTAATTGCGAAATGCTTCTCTTTCCTTTATTTTTTATTTCGATCAATGATATTTGTAAAAAAATCAAAAATAAATCATAGATTATTTCTTACCTTTGAAGCTGAATAATACAACTTTTTAATAAGGAAATAAAAGTGTTACCCTTATTCTTTAAACCGGAATAGTCCCCCGTAGATTTATATTACGGGGAAATGTATTTCTCATTTTCTAAATATTGTGATTATTCTTTATAGTGAAGGGGAAATGAGACATACATTCCTTTGAGTTGTAGCTCATTTAAGAAAAAAAACAGCTCAAAAACTTTAAATATTGAGCCGTATTGACTATGTTTGTGAGCTGAATCGATAATATGAAAATAGAAAACCTAATATTAGAATTTTTAAAACAAAATTCCGGGACTTCTTCTGAAGAAATTCGACAAGGAATACCGGAGAAAAAAAGTATTGCCACAATAAAAAGAGTTTTATCCAAACTTGTGGCAAAAAAGTCTATATTGACTACAGGGAAAGGAAAAGCAACAAGATATAAACTATCCCCATATTATAATCTGTTTCGTGAAATAGACCTTCACGACTATTACAAAAAAGAGATAGACGAAAGAATAATAATTGAGAGTTTCAATTTTTCACTATTAACGGATATTTTTCCGGCAACAAAATTATTCACAGAAGAAGAATTAACACAATTATCCGGTTTACAAAAAGAATTTGAAATAAACATATCCGAATTAAGCAAATTTGAAATAAAAAAAGAATTTGAACGACTTGCTATTGATTTAAGCTGGAAATCTTCACAAATAGAAGGAAACACCTATTCGCTACTGGAAACAGAACGGCTTTTAAAAGAAAAGGAGACTGCGGCAGGAAAATCAAAAGAAGATGCCGTAATGTTGCTTAATCATAAGAAAGCTATTGATTTTATATTTGAAAATCCTAATTATTTATTTCCTCTGTCTGTATCTAAAATTGAAGATATTCATAGTATCTTAACAAAAGAACTTGCTGTTGATAGAAACATAAGAAAAAGAAGAGTTGGTATTTCAGGCACTAACTATCGACCAATAGACAATGAATTTCAAATAAAAGAAGCATTATCCTTAACTTGTGATTTAATAAATAAGAAAGAAATTGTTTTTGAGCAAGCATTTCTTGCACTTATTCTTATCTCATACATTCAACCGTTTGTTGATGGTAATAAAAGAACAGCAAGAATTGTAAGTAATGCAATATTGATAAACCATAAATATTGTCCTATCTCATTTAGAACAGTCGATAGTGTTGATTACAAGAAAGCTATGTTATTGTTCTATGAACAGAATAATATCACAATTTTTAAAAGAATATTTATTGAACAATATGAATTTGCAGTGAAAACATATTTTTAGAATAAAGAAAACGAGCTACAATCGAGATGAAGACTCCAACTAGAACAACCACAGTGCACCTCTCAAATTTATCTGCCATAATGAAATGAAGACATGACCACCGGACACAGAGCACTATGGCGATTCGACAATTAAACGTAATTTTGTTTGATATTCAGCTAAACTAACAGCCTTAGATTGATTAATATCTCCTTCTCAATTGCAAAATTCTCCTCTTTCATTTATTCTTTATTTCGATCAATGATATTTGCAGAAAAATCAATAAAAGATCATAAATTATTGCTTATCTTTGAAGCTGATTTTTATAGCTCTTTACTAAGATATAAAGAAACTTTATTTTACACTCATATAACCACAAAAGAAATTAGAAAAATCAAAAGTCCTCCGGATAATTTGAATTTACTACAGATTTTTGAAAAATAGGGAATAAATATATAAATTTGTTGCGAATATAAGGAATTATCTCTGATAAGAAATAATAACAAACTATTATTAGATAAAATTAAGACTATGATATTTTTTTTCGGAACAAGAGCAAGCAATATAGGGAATTTCAACATTCCAAATAGTAAATGTGATTATTGCAAACAAGAAAGTACACAAAGAATTTCAGTATTTGGAAAATATGCCCATATATTTTGGATTCCAATTTTCCCTATTGGTAAGAAAGCAGTAGCTGAATGTACGCATTGCAAGCGAACTATTGCTCAAAATGAGTTTTCGCCTGAACTTAAAAGCCTCTATAAAAATTATAAAGGAAAAACGAAAAGACCATTTTGGCATTGGCTCGGTCTGATAATATTTGGGTTATTAATTGCATTTATTACACTAATAGGAATAACATCTGAAAAAGATCCAAGAAGCGACCTGTTATCCGCAGATGAAAAGCTAATGATATCAAATCCGACTATGGAAAGTGATTCGATATCATATAAAATCAAAAAGGTATTTGACATTTTTACAACCGAAGAAATTAAACCGTCAGAGTTTAAATACTTAACTAAAATATCCGGAGATAAAGCGCTGATTCTAGTTCAAATTCCTAAACTCAGGAAAGTAGAAAAAAAAGCAAGAGCAGAAGCCTTGGAAATGGTAGAAATGGTTACAGACAATCAACAAATCCTGAAAGGCAAGGATTTATACATTGGAATTAAAGGTCTTTTTAGTATGATGTTAATCAAAACACCTACTTATGAAAAGAACAGTAAATTTGCTCTTACAAGTGAATTATATGAATTCTATGGACCTAAACCGGAAAGCAAAAAGTAATCCGAGATAACTTCAGATGATATGGAAGCTACCCTATGGGGTGACCTCCACAAAGTCATTACTGATATCTTTGATGCTGAATAGTGTCTGCATTAAATAAAATAATACTTTAATAAGGAAATAAAAGCGTTACCCTTACACTTTAGACCGGAATAGTCCCCCGTAGATTTATCGCATGGGAAAATGTCTATATTTAAAAAGTAGATTATTATCGTATATCTTTTTTCAGTCTTTCATCAATTGGTATTTCGATAAACTCTATTACTTCAACTTTTCCAAAATCTTTAAATAAAGGATTAAGGATAATATTTGATTCAAGACCAACAATAGTAGATGGCACTCTTAAAGCAAATCTATTTCGGTCTTTTGCTAAATCAGTAAAAACCTTTGTTGTTTTGGAAGAATATGGATATTGATTCCATCTTTCGGGAAGTTCTTTTAATTCTTCTATTAAAAACTCATCTGGAAATTGAATTTTTGCAATCAAAATTTCTTTAGGTAAATATGCAATGTTTTCGGAATGAACATAATATTCTAATAACGCTAATGAAATATTTTCGGAACAATAAACAGCTCTTGTACCAACTGAATTCCATCTTCCACCAACTTTTTCAGCACCAATTCCAGATAATGTTTTGTCTTTATATTTTAGATTAGTTACTCTGTAGACAATCATTAGCTGTAAACGTTATATTGAATTCTAATGATTTCGTTTTCTACTATTTCAAAACCAAAACTACTATCAAGTAGCTCAAATGGAATTTTATTGCCGAGAGTTTTGGATGGTGTCATTAACCATCTCTTAAAATCTTCTTTGGAATCAAAGACCTCATAACCTAATCCAAACAATCCGGCTAATTCATAAATACGTTCAGACGTCTCTTTCCCATAAATAGTTTTCTTTTGCATACTACTTATAGACACAGGAAGAATATGTTCGAATTCTTTCTCAGAAGAATCTGTGTATTGAATTAATTGTTTCCAATCTGACTTTTTAACACCTTCTCTAATACGACCTATTAATTCTAATTTGAATCCGGGAGCATCTTTAGAGTGTGCAACAACCCAAGATGGTGAAAACTTTCTATGTCTTACAGGAGTTGCTCTCTTTCTGGCACCTCTTAATTTTACTGAACCATGCTTTTTATTTGAATTCTCTATTCTTGTTTTAACTTTCATTATTGTATTTTTACACCTTATCAACTGCAAATATACAATATTATTTGGAATTATTATAGACTTTAACTAAAAAACTGAATAATACTACTTTTTAATAAGGAAATAAAAGCGTTACCCTTACTCTTTAAACCGCAATTGTTCAATTGAAATGTAAGTCTCATTTTCTAAATATTGTAAATGTTTTTTTTAGTTAAGGGTAAACGAGACATAATATTCCTTTGAGTTGGTATTCATCCCAAGAAAAATTACCGTTAATAAAATAAATTTGGATAAAAAATATTATCTTTAAAAGAAAAAGCTGAATGACGAAAGAATCTGAAATCATATTTTACCAAGGAGAAGATGGGAACATTATACTTGTAGTTCTCATTAATGATGAAACTTTTTGGATGACTCAAAAGAAGATTGCTGAGCTACTTGGAGTGCAAAGACCAGCAATAACAAAACATTTGAAAAATAATTTTGGAAGTGGAGAATTAGAGGAAAATTCAGAAATCAGATGTTTCAATTGCCAAGAATTAGTTATTGTTAAATTTTAAAATTAAATAAAATCAAATGATTCATTGGACAGGAAAGGGATATAAACCTTTCTTAGTAATTATAGCGACATTTTTGATATTATCAACTTTTACTCCAAAAAGTTGGCGTGAATATATTTTTATAATTTCATTAATCGTTGGTTCTAAATATAGTTGGGAAAAAGGCAAAGAATGGAATAAAAAAAGAATAAAAATTACATATGAAAATGATATAGAACAAGAAATTTCTTATAAAGAGAATCATAGTTTTTATTGGATTAAAACACAATATTGGGGATATATATTTTGGGGGATGGCTGTTATTAAACTTGGTAAAATATCTATTTGGCAATCAGTTGTATTTGCCTCTATTTCTATTTTGTATTTTGGAATTAAGTACTTTAATATAAATCTTCCAGTTTTAATTCTCAATTTATTATATCCTGAAATTGAGGATAGTAACAGAAAGAATAAAGATGAAGCTGATTTTGAAAGAAGAAGAAAGAGATATGAAAAAAGATATAGTAAAACAAGAAAAAAGAAGAAATACGATATGTAACAGATAAGCACTCCTACTGCAGATAAGCAAAGTATGAATGCGTTGTTGACTAATCCTAACACCCATCCACCATATCTATAAGGAATATAGTGATTTAATAAACTCCTTTTTAACCTATGTTTTTTTTTGGATTACCCCTTCAACCTCTCCTTAAACTCAATAAAAAAGTCTATACTCTCAGGATTTCTCATGGAATCAATATTTATCGCCTTTTTAATATCAAATCCCAATAAGATTTTTTTTACCGGAGCTTCCATTTTTTTGCCGCTGATCGTATAAGGCAAATCATTAACAGTTATTATCTCATCAGGTACATGCCTTGGAGTGTATTCCTGACGTAGTGTATTTTTTATCTTTCTGATGATATCGTCATTCAATTTATATCCTTCATTCATAACCACAAACAACGGCATATAATGTCTTCCTCCTTCGAGTTCAAGATTGACGATCAGGCTGTCTTTCACTTCTTTTACCATATCCACAGCCCTGTAAATTTCGGCAGTACCTATTCTGATACCCTGTCTGTTTAACGTGGCATCAGACCTGCCTAAAATTATCAGTCCCTTAGTCACACTATTGATCTTTATCCAGTCTCCATGCCTCCATACTCCGGGATAGTAAGTGAAATAACTTTCCTTGAATCTCTTAAAGTCTTTGTCATTCCAAAAATAAATAGGCATCGATGGCATAGGTTTGGTAATCACCATCTCACCTACCTCATCATATATTGCCTTGCCTGCTTCATCAAAAGCATAAACGGCAGCTCCTAAAGCCCTGCACTGAATTTCGCCTTCCCTTACCGCCCAAAGCGGATTTCCTCCTACAAATGCAGTACACACATCCGTACCTCCCGACATAGAAGCAAGCCATACATCCTGCTTGACATGATCATATATCCAGTCAAAACCCTCAGGAGGCAATGGCGCCCCGGTGGAACTGATTGAACGCAACATCGACAGATCATAATCTTCTTTTGGATTGATTCCTGCTTTCATACATGCAACAATGAAAGGAGCACTTGTTCCGAAATGATTGATCCGGGCTTTTTCTGTAAATGCCCAAAGTTTATTGATATCCGGATATGCAGGCGATCCTTCATACAAAACTACTGTCGCTCCCATCAGAAATGATGCCTGAACAAAATTCCACATCATCCAACCTGTTGTGGAATACCAGAAAAATCTTTCTCCCGGGTGTACATCATTGTGAAATGCCAGATATTTGTAATGTTCCATCAAAACCCCTCCCACAGAATGAGTGATCGGTTTTGGAAGTCCCGTAGTTCCCGATGAATAAAGAACCCATACCGGATGTTCAAATTCAACTTCTTCAAATATCAGTTCAGCATCCTGATCTTTCAAACAATCATGAAAATCAACATAATCTTCAAATACAACATTTTTTTCAGTTTCCCCGATGTAGTCAAGCAATATCAATTTTTCCAATGAAGGCAGATTATCATAAATGTTTTTTACCACATCCGTTTTATCATACCTTTTACTATTATATGTATAACCGTCAACAGCTATCAGTACTTTAGGTTCGATCTGGGCAAATCTGTCCACGACACTATCCACTCCGAAATCAGGTGAAGTACTTGACCATATCGCCCCGATACTGTTCACAGCCAAAAATGCTATAGTAGCTTCGGGTACATTAGGCAAAAATGCTACTACCCTGTCGCCTTTTTCAATTCCGATAGATCTGAGATATGAAGCAAAACTCGCAACTTTCTGTTTAAGCTCCGCCCAGGATATTTCTAAATATTTATCCGTCTCATTTCCAAAAATAATAGCCGGAAAATCCTCATTGGCATTGCGAAAAACATGTTGGGCATAATTCAAAGAGATGCCTTTGAACCATTCGATCTGCGGCATTTCCTCACCGTGAGTCACATACTGATATTCACCGGAATAATCAATACTGAAATATTCCAGCAATATTTCCCAAAAATCACGGTATTCATTTACAGACCATTCCCATAATTCGTTATAACCGGCAAAATCCAATCCTTTTTCCTCTTTCAACCATTTTATAAAATGAAAAATATGAGAATTCTCAATAAATTCATCCGAAGGTTGCCAAAGTATTTTAGGATTCATTTTTTTATATTTATTAGGTTTTTAACACAGTATCTACTCAGGTAGAATCATTTTGTCTAATAAAAACTCTTTTCCTGAGTAGACACAGCTATATTTTTTGTAATCGCTCAGATTATTCGACTTTAATTAATAGTTGCGAATTATCAACTATCAACCGCCTAATCAAACATCTCAGTCCCTGCAAAATGAAAATTGCCTTCTATCTTAGCATTTTCATCTGAATCGGCACCGTGTACAGCATTTTCTCCCAAGCTTTTTGCAAACAATTTTCTTATAGTACCGGGAGCAGCTTCAGCAGGATTGGTAGCTCCGATCAGTTTTCTGAAATCTTCAACAGCATTATCTTTTTCCAAAATAGCTGCCACGATTGGTCCTGATGACATAAACTCTACCAATTCTCCGTAAAAAGGTCTTTCTTTATGTACCTCATAAAATTTTCCTGCCATTTCAGGGGAAAGTTTGGTGTATTTCATAGCTATTATTTTGAATCCTGCATCATTCATCATTTTCAAAATAGCTCCAATATGTCCCGCTTTAACCGCATCGGGCTTTATCATTGTAAAAGTTCTGTTTCCAGCCATAATTTAATTTTTTTTCGATTCTAAGTATCTAATCAGGTAGAATTATTTTTCCTTAAAAAAAACACTATACCTGATTAGACGCAATTATTAAATAATCCTGCAAAGGTAATAAAAAAAGAAATAAGATTTCTGAAATAATATTTCAAATTAATTAAAATTGTATATTTGTTAATATCATAATTCAATTTTTATGAATAGTGAAATGATAATAGCGTTTATCGGTTCTTCAATCCTCCTGACTTTGATGCCGGGACCTGACAATACTTATGTTCTGTTGGAAAGTGTAACGGGCGGGGTCAGAAGAGGAATTGCTATCGCCTCCGGCTTGGTAACAGGGATCATTTTTCACACTATTTTGGTTGCCACGGGAGTTGCATATTTGATATCTCATTCAGATATTGCATACAATTCGATAAAATATTTTGGTGCCGCTTATCTTTTATACCTTGCTTATCTGGCTTACAGGGAAACAAAACCTGATCTTTCGGAGGCAGATAAAAAAACAAAATATTCCAAACTTTATCTTAAAGGATTGGTTATGAATATTTCCAATCCCAAAGTATTGCTATTTTTCATAGCTTATCTTCCTCAGTTTATAACCAAAGACGGTATTGATATCAAATACCAGATATTTATATTGGGAATGATATTTCTTGTTCAGGCATATATCATTATGTCCTCCATAGCTATTATGTCAGGAAAATTAAAAGCATTTATCAAAAATGAAAATTTCTGGAAATATGTGAAATACATTAAAATAGTTGTACTGGTTGCACTTGCGGTATTCATAATATTATAAAGGAAAAGAAGAGTAGGAATCTATAAAAAATTAATGTAACTACTCAGGTCAAATATTTAGTATAGGCGAAATTTAAAATATTGAAACATTGTATTTGCATAATAATATTTTCAAAACTTTCTATTTAGAACCCTTTCTTATTTCCCTTAAAAGGGAAAGGATAATTGAGAAAATATTATTATGCTTTCAACTCTCATATAATCAATAAATTAAACCACCTGAGTAGTTACAAATTAATTATCAAAAATGGAATTATTCCAAAAACATCTTTGTTAGTTCATATATGCATAATTATTTTCTCATCAAATATAAAAATCAGTGCTTATAATGAAAACATACAAAGAAATAGCCATGGAATTTGCAAAAGCCTAGTGCTCCAAGAATTAAATATATCCCCATAATAACCGATGCTATTTTTCTCTGAATCTAGGAGCTCAAATAGGAGTTATGCCGTAGTATAATGACTGTTTGAGCAACGAAGAGTCAGGGAAAAAGAGCGAGTTTATATGAGGAGTTATTTTGTTCTTGGAGCACTAGTGCATCAGGAATTAAATAAATTCAGTATAGATCGCAGAAATTTTTGTCAGAATCAAGGCAATCAAACAGGAGTTATGCCAGAGTATAGTGACTGTTTGATAAACGAAGAGTCTGGCAAAAAGAGCAAGATATTTACTGAAGGGATTTAGTTCCTGATGCACTAAAATAATAAAGATTCCAAATATATCGAACCCTTATTAAAAGATGATTTTCGTTATTCTTCACAATGGGTACTTACCGATATTGAAAACAAAAAAGATTTTTTAAAGTATTTTGATGGTAAATTAAAAACTATAAAACAAACAAAAGCAATTGTATTTGCAGAAGTAGGAGAATACAACAATAAATATTATCTGGTTATTTCACAGATCATAAACGGAAAAATCAATAAAGTAACACTATCTATCAATGTCGAAGAAGGAAAGATCAAAAGTGCAAATACGGGTTTGTTCCCGGCTCCCGGGAAGATAAAGACCCTATGGGTAAAATCCAGGTAAGATATTTTGATCTCTATATTGATAATGATACCAGTATTTGCAATATCATTTTTAAAACTCTTATATGTATTTTCCTTTTTTAGCATTTATTTCATTTAATAAATAAAAATAAACAAAAAGTTTTGTTTATTAAATAATGAGTATTATCTTTGCAGTCGCTTTTGAAAAAACCTGTGAAGACAAGGAGCTTTTTCAATTAAACCCGGTGAGGTGGGTGAGCGGCTGAAACCACCGGTTTGCTAAACCGGCGTACGGGTAACTCTGTACCGCGGGTTCGAATCCCGCCCTCACCGCCATGTATATATTTATTTATAAAATTTATATATACACAATTCTTTAACGGGGTATAGCGCAGTCCGGTTAGCGCACCTGCTTTGGGAGCAGGGGGTCGTAGGTTCGAATCCTACTACCCCGACATGATTAACAAAGAGTTATGAAATTATTTTCATAGCTCTTTTTTTAATGTGCATACAATTTGCATATAAAAAGGTAAATTGTATTCATATTTTAAACATCAAAATTTCATAAACTCGGATTTATAAACTGAATTCGATTAATCCTTATTTGTAGCTTCAGATAATCAGTGATTTCAAAAAACAGACACAACCAATAACATAAATCAATCTAACTCGGGTTTTATCTATTTTCGGTAATCTGAATCTTTTTAAAATGTTTCCCATTTTTTATCGGGATCATAGGACAAGAACCCTTTGCTAACATACAAAGGAGAATCAAAATTATTTGTATAAAGTTGACCGGTTCCCAATCCATGAACGATATCTTTACCCAGGGTAACAGTCCATTGTGCTATTGCATTTAATCCTATATTTGACTCCAATGCTGATGTTACCCAATAGCCGATTCCCAATGATTTTGCAATATCAATCCATTCTTCAGATGCTTTCCAACCACCTGTCAATCCGGGCTTTAGAATAATATACTGAGGTCTTATTGATTCAAGAAGATATTTTTTTTGTTTTTCATCATTAATACCTATCAATTCTTCATCCAATCCGACAGGCAACGGTGACAACTCACACAATTTAGCCATTTCCAATATTTGTCCCTGTTTTATGGGTTGCTCAATGCTATGCAGATCATAATCTGAAAGGATTTTCAATTTTTCCAATGCATTAGCAGGTGTAAAAGCTCCGTTTGCATCTACACGAAGTTCAATATCATTTTTACTAAATTGTTTTCGTATATATTTCAGCAAAGATAATTCTTCTTCAAAATCAATCGCGCCTATTTTCATTTTTATACATTTCCATCCATCATTAATCTTTTCCTTTACTTGTTCAAACATAAATTGCTTTTCACCCATCCATATCAAACCATTTATCGGAATACTTAAATTCCCGCGAGTAAACTCAGAATCAAAAAGGATCTTTTCCTCTTTTGATAAATAATCCTTCTTCAACATTTCAATTCCAAATCTAATGGATGGAAAATCTTTTATATTCAAATCTATATCCAAACTTTGATATAAATTTACCCTGTCAATGATCTCTTTCAATTTCTTTTCATATCCGGGCTTATCATCAAAACTAAGTTTTGGCAACAATCCACATTCACCGGTTGATATTTTTCCAATATGATCATCATCTTTTAATACAAAAAACCACGATGGTTTTTTAAGCATAATTCCCCTGGAGGTACCTGCAGGAAATTTAAAAATCAAGTCTCTTTTTATATATTTTAATTCCAACAATTTACCATATTTTTAATAACTACTCAGGTAGAATCATTTTGATTGAAAAACTCACTTTTTTCGCCATATTTCAGCTATTTTTTTTGACGTAGCTCCACTATGCCTTCAAAAAATAAGCTTCATCTGACAAAAAAATTGAAAATTTTCATTTCAAAAGCACCCTACCTGAGTAGTTATTGTTTTAATATTTCACAAAATAATCATTTTTTTTATTTAAAATATTAATTTTTCACCAACCTTTTTGAAAAAACAAGTGTCTTAAATAGTAAGAGTAATCTTAAAAGTTATTTGATATTAATTTATATTTTTTCACTAAATATATATATTTTTTATATTTTTCTTAACTCAGGGTTAAATAAAAACATCGTTTGTTTACCTGATTTTAGGTTATTTTTTATATAAATTGATATATCAATAGAAAAAATATATGTTTTAATTATGTAAAAACTTGATTTTAATCATTTTTTGTATTACTTTTGCATTTAATATAAAGATGTTATTTTTTTTTGAAAAAAAAGTATATTTTTTGCAACATTTTTAAATTTAAAACGTCTATATAAGTACATGAACATTAAAAAAATTTATCCCATGAGCAAAATTATTGAATTTTTTGTTAAAATATTGCATATTAAAGATGAATCCAAACGACTTTCTTCTGCTACCGGTTACAAAAGCAAAGAAGAAGAGTATGAAAGTTGGCTTGGAGTATAGTGCAATTTTGATCGCTGAAATCTGATTTCAGTTTTTTTACCCTGTGACATTGTCATAGAAGGTACTCATATGTCTTGTCATATTTAAAATAGTATTAATATTTCCATATTAATCTATTTTTTTTTATCCGTTTTTAGCTAACTGTTTCCTTAAAGCTCTCAGGTCTTTTGGCAATTCCGAATTAAAAATCATTTTTTCACCTGTCTCAGGATGTTCCAATTCCAATTGATGAGCATGCAGCGTTTGTCTTTTGACCAAAGGGAGTTCTTTTTGATCCTTTTTCAAATGATATTTTTTCTTGATTTCAGAAAGATAAAATTCTGTTCGATGACCATATAACCTGTCAATCATCAGGGGATATCCGATATAATTGAGATGTATTCTGATCTGATGAGTCCTTCCTGTCAATAATTTAGCCTCAAGCATTGTGAAATTCTTGTAATGTTCGACTACCCGTATTTTGGTCTGAGAAGGCTTTCCCTTTTCATGAATCGAAACTTTATACTTTCCCGGAATTATCATAATAGGAACATCGATAAGATAAGTATCCTCAAAATCTAAATTCCCATCCACAAAAGCATAATATGATTTATTTATCTTATTTTCATGAAATTGTTCGGAAAGAATAGTCTGACTTTTTGTATTTCTCGCAAAAACGATTAAACCACTGGTGTCTCTGTCCAATCTATGTACTAAAAAAAGTTCATCGTATTTTTGACGTAAAATATCAAACAATACAGGATCACCTGTTGAATGCCTCGGTTGAATAGTATAAATCCCGGCAGGTTTATCAACAACAACTATATCATTATCTTCATGAATTGCATTAAATACTCTCATTTGTTTCTAATATTTTTATATCTATTCAGATAGAATCATTTTAACTGAAAAAAACGTAACTGAATTTTTATTCCTTATAAAAATCTTTTTCCTTCAACTCGCTAAATTTCTTTTTTCCAAATAAATAATAACTAAAAATCAGCGGTTTTTTGTATATCCCTGTTTTTCGATATTTACCTGTTCTATGTTTATTTATCAATATATTATAATGCTTTCGCTTTTTAAATATATGCAAAATATGTCCATAAATATAAAAATGAGCTTTTAAAATGGCTTTAACCGACTTTGGTTTCCCTTCGATCATAAATTTCACTCCCGCCACTCCGTCCAATATCAATCTAAGTGGAAATTTCCATAAAATATTCATTAAAGAGTCGTTTTTCAACAACATTATCATATTATTTCGAAAATTAAGATATGTTTTCATCGGATTTACATAGGACAAAGTGCCTCCTCCCACGTGATAAACATGAGTTTCGTTTACAGCCATAACCTTATATCCGGCTCTTTTTACCCGCCAGGCCAAATCAATTTCTTCCTGATGAGCAAAAAAATCAGAATCAAAACCCTCAAACCTGTCAAAAATCTCCTTTCTCATCACCATTGCAGCTCCGCTTGCCCAAAAAACTTCAGTTGTGGCATTGTATTGCCCGGTATCTTTTTCCACATCATCAAAGATCCTGCCTCTGCAAAACGGATAAGCTAAAACATCTATATAACCACCTGCCGCACCTGCATATTCGAAATATGCCTTGTTATTGAATGACAAAATCTTAGGTTGTGCAATTGCAATTCCCTTATCTTGTTCCATCAAACTGATAACAGGTTCCAGCCATCCTTCAGTTACTTCCACATCAGAATTTAAAAAAACAACAAAATCAAGATCCTTAAGAGATTTTATTACCCTGTTGTATCCAAGAGAAAATCCATAATTACTTTCCAATTCATAAACTTCAACTTCCGGGAAATACTTTTTTAAATACTCCACCGAATTATCCGTCGATGCATTATCAGCAATTATATACCTGATTGGCAAATGAGTGAAATGCAAAACTTTATCCAGGAACTTTTTCAGAAAATCAACCCCATTATAATTTAAGATTACAATTGCTATATTTTTCTTTTGTTTTTTTTGAGGAAGCAATGTTTTAAAAACTTTCAACACTTCAGCTTTATCTTCATTCAGCTGGGAAATAACCTGTTCTCTGGTTTTAAATTTTATTCCGGGCCTGATAAAATCAATAATTTCTATTTTGATTTTTTCTCCATAAATATCCCTGTGAAAATCAAAAATATTAACCTCTAATACTCTCTCGCCGGGATTATTGCCATAATATTTTTTACCGATATACATCATCCCTTTGTATCTCTCATCATCAATCCTAACATATACCGCATAGACCCCGTCTGCCGGCACCAGTTTTTCTTCAGGAATTTTCAGGTTTGCAGTTCGAAAACCAATTTTCCGTCCGACTTTATTTCCATGTACGATTTTGCCTGTAAATGAATAATACCTGCCCAATAAAACATTTGCTGTTTTGATATCACCCTGAAGCAAATAATTTCTTATTTTCGAAGAACTAACGGTAATGCTATTGTACTCCTCTTTTTCAATCTGAATTACTTTAAACCCGCATTTTTTTTCATATTGCCTGATCAAATCAATATCCCCCGCTCTATTCAGACCAAACCTGTGATCATAACCAAGTATTATGACTTTAGGATTGAAAGTTTGACAAATAAATTTTTCTATATATTCCCTTGGATCTATTCTTGAAAATTCAACAGTAAAAGGGACTATTACAAAATTATCTACTCCCAATTTTTCTAATAATTCAATTTTTTCTTCTCTGGTAGAAAGCAGTTTAAAACCATCATCATTTTGAGATAAAACCAAACGCGGATGAGGTTCAAATGTTATGACCACACTTTCAGTATCATATTCTCTGGATTTAGCTGTCAGAAGCTGTAAAATCTTTTGATGAGCAATATGAATTCCATCAAAAGAACCAATTGTGATAACTGAGGATTTAAATTGTGGTAATATATTTATATCGTTATAAACTTTCATAAAATTAAAGTGTTAAAACCTTAAACGTATTACAATAGTATTGATTATTTATTTAATATAATAATTTTGAAGCATTATTGTTTTTGTTTAATATTAATTTAACTAAAAATCATTATGAATATAGAAAAAATTATAGAAGCTCTTAAAAATGTAACAGATCCTCTGACCGGAGTAGATTTGATCGCATCAAAAAAAGTTTATAATATAAATGTAGATGGAGATCATGTCGTTTTTGATCTGATAGTAAATGATCTGGAACCGATGATGAAAGGTGAACTCAATTTGAGAACCGTAGAAGAAATTCAAAAAGTTTACCCGAATGCAAATGTCAATGTGAACATGATCACTAAAGAGGTACTTGCTGCCCAAAAAGCCAAAGCTGAGGTTTCCGGTGATAATGGACAAGGGAAAAAAGAAGAATATAAAACATTTGTACAACCATTATTGGATCTAAGCGGCAATCCGTTGCCTCAGGTAAAAAACATAATAGCTATAGCATCAGGAAAAGGCGGTGTCGGTAAATCAACTGTTGCGGTAAATCTTGCGCTTGCCCTCAAAGAATTAGGTTACAAAGTCGGATTGCTTGACGGTGATATGTATGGACCTTCTATTCCGACAATGCTTAAATTGCAGGGAAAAAGACCGGGATTGAAAAAAGTTTACGGTGTTGATAAATTATTGCCGATCGAAGCATATGGAATACATACAATGTCGATAGGATTTTTCGTCAATCCGGAACAAGCTATTGTCTTAAGAGGTCCAAAACTCGATGGTGTGATGAAGCAATTTGTAAAAGATGTGGTTTGGCCTGATTTGGATTACATGCTGATAGATTTACCTCCCGGCACAGGAGACGTTCAATTATCACTGGTACAGTTATTGTCTGTGACAGGAGCTATTATGGTAACTACACCTCAACAAGTTGCTTTAGACGATGCTGTTAAAGCTATGCACATGTTTATGTTAAACAATGTTGAAGTTCCGATACTCGGAGTTGTAGAAAACATGTCCTGGTTCTCATGTGAAGAATTACCTGATAAGAAATTTTATATTTTCGGACATGGTGGCGGAAAAGTTTTGGCACAAAAAGGAAGTACGGATCTTTTAGGCCAAATACCAATAATAGAATCAATCAGAAAAGCAGGGGACAGTGGACTTCCGGCAGTATTATCAGAAGGACCTGTAAGGGACTATTATCTGGATCTGGCAGCAAATGTAGATAAACAAACGCAAATTCGTAATGAAATTTCACAACCTACAAAAATTGTTGACAGAACTTCATAAATAAATCATTAAAAAATGTCGAATAAATCAAAAATAACAATCGAAGAAGTAGATACCGTTTTAAACACAATCCGTAAGCATATTCAAAATGACGGTGGAGATATTGAGGTTGTTGACGTAAACGATAACAATGAAGTTATCATAAAATGGCTGGGTACATGTGCGGCGTGTAATAAAAGGGAACTTACTAAATATGGAGTGGAAAGTTATTTGATTGAGAAATTGCCTGAAATAAAAGATATCATCCAGATTTAACACAAACCAACTTAAGAAAAATGACAAGGAAATCTTTAATTGAGACCATTAAAAAGAAACAATCCTTGCTTTGTGTCGGATTGGATACTGATATTAACAAAATCCCTGAATTTTTAATACAGGAATATGACAACCCTGTTCTTGAATTTAATAAACGGATAATAAAAGCAACTGCAGATGTAGCTGTTGCTTTTAAAATAAACACGGCATTTTATGAATCTCAGGGCGAAACCGGATGGAAGAACCTGATCGCAACTATAGATTCGATTCCCGAAGATGTATTTATTATCGCAGATGCCAAAAGAGCAGATATCGGAAATACTTCTAAAATGTATGCCAAAGCATTTTTTGAAAAAATGAATGCTGATGCTATTACAGTTGCACCTTATATGGGAAGCGATTCGGTTGAACCGTTTTTTGAATATAAAAACAAATGGATAATTCTCCTGGCTCTGACATCAAACAAAGGCAGTTTGGATTTTCAGTATTTACCTGTTGATAAAAACGGGACAAAACTATATGAAAAAGTTTTAAAAACATCATCCCAATGGGGCAATATCAACAACACTATGTATGTCGTTGGAGCTACTCATCCTGAAGATTTTTTATCGATAAGAAAAATTGTTCCCGATCATTTTATTTTGGTTCCTGGAATCGGAGCTCAGGGTGGAGATCTAGAACTTGTTTTGAAAAACGGGTTGAACTCTGATTTCGGACTATTGATCAATTCATCGAGAGGTATTATTTATGCATCTTCTGACAGGGATTTTGATATTGCTGCTAAAAATAAAGCACTTGAATTGACAAATAAAATAAGAAACATTGTAAAATTTTAAATTATGAAACAGCTTATAGTATTTATTTTTCTAATTTTTTCTCAAATTGTTTTAGCTCAGTCAGCAGACAGTATTACAATCAAGACAAAAAACTATAAGGCTGATTCTATTTTTATTTCATATAATTATGGTAAAAAGCTCATTGTATTAGATACTTTAAGAAGAAAAAATGATGAAAACTTTTTATTAAGTTCAGATATTGCGATTCCTTCGGGTGTTTATTACGCAGGTACTTTTAGTCAGAGAAAACTTTTCCCCTTTATCATAACAGAAAAAGACAATCATTTTGATTTGTTTTTGAATTTTGTAAATAAGAATAACTATTCCTCTACAGGTTCCAAAGAAAATAAAATATTTTTTGATTACCGCTTAAGAACTGCTGAAAGTAAGAGAAATCAGAATATGTATTTGAGACAAAGACAAATGCAAAAAAAAGATTCTGTTATTTTGGAATTGAATAATCTAAGGAGGAAATATGTTGAACAAAATCCCGGTACTCTTGCTGCTATTGTTATTAAAAGCGAAACAGAATGGATGGATCCTGATATAACAGATGCAAAAGGAATTGATAAAAGAAATAAAATACTTGACTATAAGATTAAAAACTATCTTAAAAATATAGACCTCAACAATCCTGCTTCCATGAGATTGCCAAACACTCATAAAACAATTGTTGATTATTTTGACAGGGTGGTTCATTTGAAACCGGAAGCAGTAATACCTTCTTTGGATAGTATATTGCAGGCGATGGGATATAATAGTGAGATGTACAAATACTATCTACCTTTTTTTGAAAGAAAATACTCATTTGCATTTCAACCATGGGTTGACAAAGTATATATACACATAGCGAACAAATACTACAATAAAGATATTTCACCCTGGTTATCAGAAAAAGAAATCGAACGAGTTCAATACGAAGCACAAAGAAAAGAAGGCTCACTGCCCGGAAAGGTTATTCCAGATGTCACACTGGTTGACAAAAACGATAAATCAATTAGATTGCGTGATATAGATGCTAAATATATGATCCTTATTTTTTGGAGACCGGGATGTAGCCATTGCCGCCATGCTATGCCTTTGATTAGAGATTTTCAAAAAAAATATAAAAAAGAAGGAGTAAAAATAGTCACTGCCTGCACCAGGCAAAGGAGTGATACATATCGCTGTTGGGATGGAGTCAAAAGTGAAAAAATGGAAGGATTCGATTATAATCTTGCTGATAAATCAGGTAAAACAAATTTTTTAAGAAAGTACAATATCGGAGGAGTTCCCAATATCTTTATTATAGATAAAAACAAAAAAATCATTGATAAGAAAGTAGCCCCGACACTTTTAGCAGACAAATTTGAGAAGATATTGAAGGAAGGGAAGTAAAATTATCATAATTGCCCAAAAAATGCTAACATTTGTCCTATTTGTGCTATTTCATAGCCAATATTTAATATATTTTTGTATTATCAAATAGATAATAAACAAATGTATTCATTAATATGTCAACCTTTGCGAAACTTAGCGATACCTCTGCGGCACTTTGCGGGATATAACATTATTTTATTGATTTTCCCGCTGAGGTCGCTAAGGTTACGCTAAGTCACGCAAAGGGAAAGATAATTGAAAACAGAGTTTTAAAACTTTTATATTTTTTAATAGACAATTTATTAGTTTTTAACATCATAACAAATAAAAAATTCAAACAGATGAAAACTCAATTGATTATTGCATTAATAGGACTGGCTTTTTCTTTGAATTCACAACAAACAATAAAAGGCAAATATATATTATCGGGTGGACAGATGAGCCTTACTTTTCATCCTTTGGACAATGACAACAGTTATGGCTACCCCTGGTACGAAGTGGAATACCAAAACGGATATAAATCCAGTGCCGGATATCTGATTCAAAACGATTATCTGACCCTTGGCAGTTTCAATTACGGCAAAGACCAGTCATTCAAAATAATACAAAATAACGAAAATGCTCTTGTACTTGAATCCACCGATATGTATCCTGTACAGAGATTTCAATTGAATAAACAGAGAAATGAAAACATTGCTCAAAGACATAAAGGAAGCAATAAAATTCTTGCTACTATAAATGGAATGAATTATACAAGCGAGCATTTTGCCAAAGAATTGAATTTTGCGGAATTTGTATTAGGCACCAAATTGCCTGATAGTGAAATAAAGAAATTGAAAAGGGAAGCAATTTCAGAATTTGAAAAAGACCCGGCTAATGACCTGAAGACCATAAAGGAAACCGACAATTCGATGCAGCAGCTTTACCGCATCAAAGATTTAACAAAAATCGGTCTGGCAAGAAATTATTTTATCGCTCAGTTGTATCCTGCTATACAACAAATGGATGACCAATCTTTTTTCAAAAAATTATTTTTCAAATACAATAACATTTTAGCTGAAGATAAAACAAACGGGATGGTGCTCACCGCCAGCGATCTGAATGCATATTTTGATCTTATGAATTTTTATGCAAAATTGATGGGACAAAATAATAGTCTTGACTACAATTCAAAAAATCAATACAAACAACAAAT
>JALVEG010000556.1 GCA_027031145.1 Saprospiraceae bacterium
CTCATCTTTTAAAATTTTTTGTGTTTTTACCGATTGCTTCATTTTATATGCAAATCTGTATATATGGTTAATCCATGTAGTTCTGTATCCGTCAAATTTGACCTGTTGTTCCATCTTTTCCAAAAACACCGGTATCAATGCTTTTTTGCCTTGTTTTGATATATACATACTTTTGGATGTTTTTTTGTACATACCGGCAGTAATTTTTTTATTCAGGATTATTTCCAAAACGAAATCATCAACTATTACCCTGAATGCCTCTATAAGATCAAAACTCAAAATAGGTTTGTTGTATTGATAATCATGCATTACAGCTATATAAGGACTCAGGCCGTTACTCCACAATGCCTGTTCCATCAGACTATATAAAAATCCATAAAAATAATTCAAAAACATATTGACACTATCCTGTGCAGGCCTTTGTGATCTGCTGTACATTATCGTATCCTGTGGAAGAAGACTTCGGTAATGATTCCAGTATTCTTTACTATGCCTTGCTTCAATAATTCTGATATTCTTAAAAAAATCAGGATCATTAATATTAATATCCTCCAGTTTTCTATCATTGCTATCATCATTTATCTTTATTTTTTTTGCTTTCATCAAAGATCGCTGATTATTCAACTTTATTTTTACGATATCCAAAACCCATTGTCTCGCTTCATTTGATAAACTCCAAAAAACCTGCTTTTGCCTTAGTTCTGCTTCAGCAACAAAATGAGAACTGTAAATTTTAGCGAAAACATTTCCTGTTTTATCTGTATAATATACCGGAATCTGGTGTTTTACAGCCAGATTAAATGCAGAGCTACTCATAAGTATGTCTGCAGATACTATGATAGATTGTATTTTTAATGGACTGATAATTCGTTTTGTTTTCTTAGAAATCACAAAAAAACAATTGTTTCGTTTTTTTATAATCAATCCGTTTGTATCAAGCATTAAATGTTTCATAAAAAATTATATGTATGGAAAATCATCCCAGCTCATTGGCTCGGTAAAATTGTCAAATGATATTGCTTTATCCAATTCA
Source organism: Saprospiraceae bacterium (assembly GCA_027031145.1). GTDB lineage: Bacteria > Bacteroidota > Bacteroidia > Chitinophagales > Saprospiraceae > JADJGA01. The sequence goes on from JALVEG010000556.1 coordinate 1,034, forward strand.
TTTATAAGACTTTTAACATTTTCACTATCTTGACCATATATGCGGGTAGCATAATTGATAAATCCTTCTATTTTCTGTTTGTGTTTTTCTATAAGTTTATTTTTGCTTCCCCCATATCTATGGTTCAATTCCAGCAGTGTTTTTAATTTGGATATTTCCAATCGGGTTTCTTCAAAAAATTCAACTCCCAATGAAAGATCATTTCCTACTATGATACCGGTTACCTTCTTTATATCATTTATCCCTCTCATTTTGACTTTTTTTTCATTTACTACAAATCCGGCTTCATTGATGATCAAATATATCTTTTTTATCAGATGATCCGGTATTGGATTAACACCCGAAAATGTCATATCGTCTGCATATCTTGTATATTTTATTTTAAAATCTTTGCAAATTGATTCCAATTCCAAATCCATATTAATACAAGCCATATTGGCCAATACAGGAGATGTAGGCGCTCCCATAGGAAGTCTTTCGTCTTTGCAACTAAGGTCAGTCAATATTTTTACCAGATCATTGTTAAAATTAAAAATATCCGAATTATATATCCCGTAAACCATATTGTATTTGACATAGTGAAAAAAATCTTTGAGGTCGATATTTAGCATATATTTACTTCCGATATGTGTCCGGGCATTGGAAATTATACCTTTTTTCATACCTCTTTTGACATTTATGACAAAACCATGTGAAGATTGGGGGCATCGATAATAATATACTACCTGTAGATATTTATTGAGTTTTCTTTGAATACTTTTAAGTACAGGATTGGGGTTTTCAATAAGTCTTTTACCTCCGTGTCGCTTATGCACATAAAACACATCATATCCGGGTAATGCCGATTGCAATATAATAATATGCGGTGAAAAACCTGTTAAAAACCCCAATTGCTCTATAAATCTAATCCTTGTAATTTTTTTATAAGCAATATTTAGTTTTTTCTTTTTCATTATGTCAAAGAACATTTTGATAATAATATCAACAATTTTATCCTGATATATCTATAGGATTATTTCTTAGTTTTTTATAAGTACCAACTCCGAGACTCAAATTTCTGCCTAAAGCAAAATTTTCAGGCAGATGATATTTCGTTTTAAATATCACATTGCATCCTATCACTTTATTGCCAAAAATTTCCTGAGTTTTGATCTCACGGATTAGAAACAATTTTCCCATTTCATTTTCGAGTTTCTCAACCATAAAAATGGAAGCCAATGTTTTCAAATTTCCGTTGATAGCATTGTCAAGTATTTTTAATCTTTCCGTCATAGAGTGGCTGTGTTTCCAGATATTGTATGTTTTATTGTTCATCGGAACCCAATCCATCAGACGATAGTATTGATATCTGTCAGCTTTGGTGAAACTGTTTTTAGCCAGTTTCATACCACAGTTATTTATATTCACCAAGTGTTTGTCCGGATCAGCTTCCATTATCATAGCTTTCAATACATCTACAGCTTCCCCCCATCCGAATATCACCAATTTTCCTCTGTGACTTCTGTAATGTATATTAGAATATCCACGGATAAGATATTCTTCTTCGTGATTATGAAAAAGCCGGTGTCTCTCATCGCCTTTGCCAAAAAGATCAAGAACCTGATTTACTACTTCCTTCCTTTTCTCAGGCAATTGACGAGGAGAACAAGTGACATCAGTTTTTATTATTAGTGATTGCATAGTGTTTTTATAATTGTATTTATTTTAATTTTCCTGTTTTTATTATTTTATCTTAATTTGATTCAAACCCCAAATTAATTAATTCTAAATATATCTCCTAAAACATACATGTTTAAAAACCCGCTTTGTTATCATTTTATTATCCGAAAGTTTTTCTTCTATAATATTTCTTTCTGTAGTAGCATAAACCGGCACCAAACCCATTTGTTTTAATATATTTACCATATAATAAACTGCGCCGAAATCACCTTGGACTAATACATAATCTCCTTTCGATTTTTGTGCAAAATAAGTTACTAAAGGAATAAGATATTGAGAAATATCCAAATCAATTTCAGGAGGTATATTCTGCCATAATTTAATAAGATTAGTAGGTAATTTAATAATGTTCCTATTTTTTATGCCAAAACTTTTTTCAGCATTAACAATCTGTTCAGGAGTTAATGCATGATTAAATAAAAGATATAATTTTTTATTCATATTTGTCAATTATTTCTTCCCAAAGTTCTTTGATGTCAAAAACATCAACTGAATTATTAATTATTACATTACTTTGTTGATCCATATAAGTAATACCTCTATCTCCTTTAATAGCTATCATTGACATAGCAGCACTTATCACTGCTGTGCCACCTGTAATGCTAAAAACAATATCTTTGTCTTCATACTTTTTAAGTTTTTTTCTAAGGATAAAATTCAAATCCTCAACTGTACTTTGTAGCTCATTTGGCTTCTCAATCATATCATTTGTAACTTTAATTTTTGGAAAATACTTTTTTATCAATTTTTCAAATGTATAGTCTTTAAAATCATTAGAATTTTTTATAGCATTATTTTGATACTTTGTTTGTTTAGTATTTAAAACAATTATTTCTTCCAGATTTTTATATTTTTCAACTGCTAAAAAAACCGGTTGCCAATTGACATCTCTTCCCCAAGTAAGATAACTTTTATTATCTTTAATGATATTCAACACTTTTTTTTCTTGCGGAGATAATTCTCCTTCTGCATTTCTATTATAATCAAATATACTTAAAGAAGTTATTAAAACTTTTCTATTTTTTGGCGAAACTTCTTCTTTACGTTTTTTTAGAAAAAATGTCAGAAACAAATATGGAAAAAATAGAAAATTAAGATACAATGCAAATTGAGATAATAAATGTTCCTTATCAGTAGTATAACTGTCTCTTAAAGCAGTAAAAATCCAACCAATATGTGTTGTAAAATAAATAATCGCTATAATTCCTAGAATATTACCTGCGATATTTTTAAAAATTTTAAAAATAGCAGCACTAAAATGATCTGCCTTTTTTAAAATTATTAATAATGTTAACATACATAAATTAATTGCTAAAAGGATACAATTTATCATAATCAACTGTTCATTATTCTCGCTGGTTATTATATAATATTCAATGATAAATAATAATATGAATAATAGTGCCTTTAGTAAATGAGAAAATCTTTTTTTGTTCATAATATCTATTAATTTAATCCTTTCTCTTTAAACCAAGCTTCGGCTTTTTCATTTCCAATACTAAAAACCAAATATTTTCTATTTTTAGTTCTTTCCTTTTTATTTTTCCATTCATATTTTTCTTTGTTTTTTTCGTATAAATCATTTAATATGTTCAAGAATTCTGATAAATACTTCTCCGGAATAATGGCTTTAGTAATGGTTTTACGTTCATGATCATCATAATATTTTATTCTCCACTGGTTGGTTTGCTTCATTAAAGATTTCATATTTCTAACTCCTTCCAACAATTTAATACCTTTTTCTTCTCTAAACTGTTTTCTTTCTACTTTTTCGGTATCTCTTATAGCTTGTAATCTTTTTTTCTCTTTTTCTTCTTTTTTCTTTTGAATTATTAATTTCAAATATTGTAAATATTGTTCTATAATCTGAAAAATGTTTTCTTTATTACTTTTTATGTAGGATTGCATATCGGGGGATGTAAGATAATATTGTTCTTTATCTTCATCAGGATTAAAATCAAAACTACAATTTAAACTTTTTAAACTAATATCTCTATTTACAAAATCAGTGTATCTTGGTAATGCTTTCGGAACATCATTAATAATCTGCCTTTCATTATCATAACATCTTCTTCCTAAACGTTCTTCACATTCTCTGCGGGTTTCCCTTTTATTTGAAAGTTTAATATTTTGATGATCAGATAATTTTAAATATGTTAAATTCTCAAAATTAGGATGGCTTGGGCTTAAAGGTTCTGCCATTGCAAATAACTCAATTAATTGTTCCGTTTGAAGCCAATGAGAATTATTACATTCAGTTTGACAAAAATGTTCCATCATCTTTTCATATATACACATATAATTCAATGATTCATCCTCTTCAATAGTAGAAGTTGAATAATCAATACTGAAAGTAACATTGCCGTAACCTAATGGTTTTGCCATTCCAATGGAATGATGATATGTTTCATTGTTGTTATGAAAAGTAATAGCACTTAATAGAGCACCTAATTCAACAGGTCTAAGATTATGATAATGAATGGTTGTTTCAAACGCCAAATCATTAGGAAGCGGCTTGAAATCAACCCATACATCCGGACTATCAATATCTTCCGGTTGATAAGTAATCGTTACTTCTTTAACGGGGTATCTTTTTCTACCCGATATTACTGCTTCATCATCCATATAAGTTTTATACCTTCCATTAACCCTGTTATTGTTATTGGTATCCGGATTTTGAAAGAGATAATACGGATAAAAACTAGGTTGTGGTTCTCCAAGTATTGTATGAACCGGATTCATTTCATTAATTGAATTATCAGTAATCATTGCCGGTTCTATACTTACTCTCCCTTTTAATTTTTTATGATTATTATCTTCATCTGTATATCCAAAAATTGAATCAACCAAATCAATTTTGTTTTCTAATAATTGAGGATAATTTTTTTCTATTAAATCTTTAATACTATTTTTATAAGATAATTTAAACATTTGAGTAAAGCCAATGGATAAAATATTTCCATTTCCATCGGTATTATAAAAAACAGGTATAGGATTTCCATTTCTAAATTCATTTTCCCATAATGTTTTATAATCCGAATCCGTTTCAAAATATGCGTTAATAAAATTATCAATAATGTCATTTGAGATTTGAACTTTTCCTCCATTGGGGATAAAAATAAACTCATTTTCTTTACCTCGAAAGTCATTTGTTACAACTAATTGCCCTTCCAAAGTAGAAGTTGGATCATATTCTGCAACAACAATGGGAAACCTTCTGCCTCTAACTACCATTACGTCATTATCAGTAAATACGGGGATCATACAATTTTTTCCTACTTTATTGTATTTTTCTGTAACATTTAAACCTCCTATATTTTCTGAGGTTGCACGCTTTATCTCTGCATAGTCAATTCTTATTAAATCATCACATTTTTCTATTTTATATCCGGTTCCATCTCTAAATAAAAAACCACATTTATCAGCTTGTCCAACCAATCTACTTCTATCAGACATATCTCTAACACCATATCTATGTTCATTAATCTTATGTAAGCGTCCAAAACTCATAATTTCCATTACATTGGCTATTTCTCCTTTAATTGAAGTACCCGGAATACAATATTTACCATTGTGCTTAAAAAAGTTGTACTCGGTGTAATTTATTGTTTCACCATCTACCTCTCTTTCTTTTTCCTCACCTTCGCCTCTTACAAATATTGGGGTATGTGCTTTGATTTTTAGTTTTATTTTTCCACTTAAACCATCTTTAAAGGGTATATCCTGACTAACAAATTTTCCCCATTCGGGTGCAAATACTTTTTTGTTGAGCGGTACAAAATTATAGGGTGATTTCACTTGTGTCATAATATTAATTTTTTGAGTTTGTTTTTTCTTCAAATCCAACAAAAATGTCGGCAACATCTTTCCATGAATAAAATCCAAGATCATCTGTAATTTTTTCTTGCAATCTTCTGATTTTTATATTCTTGTTGTTTGCGATCTTGTTAATAGCGGGAACTTTTTCTTCTGTGTCAGACAATTTAAGTTTTTCTTCATTTTTATCTATCTCATTTATATTAAATTTAGTAATACAGTACTCCCCGTTATAGTTTTTTATACTGATACTTTCTTGGGTGTTTTCATTATACAAATAACCTTCAATAATAAAAGGAACTTGATTTTCAGAAAGTTTTAAATCAGATAAGTTGTTTACGGGGTCGGTTTTATCAGAATACCAGTAATATCCCATATAACCGGTTTTATCCAAAGAATTAAATTTGTCAATATTTAGTCTTTTATACGTTTCCATAATAATTATTGTTTTTCGGTTAAAAATCCATATCCTTTATTGGTTTTACCTCCAATGGGTAAATCTGCATTTTGCAAATCATTAACGGCATCGTCTAAATATTTCAGATATGCGTTTATATCGTCTTTGTTTCTAATCCATATATTAATGTCAATATCATTATTCGGGACAAATACTTTTTCACTATACAAGAAGCCATCAATAGTACCACCGGTAAAACGGTCAATGGCATTATGTTGAAATATTGTTTCTTCAACTTCTTCGGGTTTTAGATAACAATCTTCAATTATGACATTTCCCATTTGTCCGTCTTCATTATCTTTGGCATAGCCAAAAAGCTTTCTTATCACTTCGATATTTTCTCCCGTGTATTCATCTAATTGAATGCTTTGTTTTTTATCATTTTCTAAATGAAAACTTTCTGCTTCTTGCTTCAATAGTTTAATTTTTTCAATTTTCTCTTGTT
>JALVEG010000557.1 GCA_027031145.1 Saprospiraceae bacterium
TTGCTCGAATTGTCAAAACTGGAAACCGGTCATCTAAAAACCGAAATGATTCATTGTGATATTGTAGGGTATTTGGGCTATCTTACCGAATCGTTTCATTCTTTGGCAAATAAAAAAGGAATTCACCTCAATTTTCATTCGGAGCAGGAATCCATAAAAATGGATTTTGATCCTGAAAAAATAGAAAGGATATTAACAAATCTTATTTCCAATGCAATAAAATTCACTCCTGAATACGGTAAAGTATTGGTTATATCCAAAAAGATAAACATATCCGGTCAAGATTTTATTCAAATCGATATAAAAGACAATGGCAAAGGCATAAGCGAAGAAGATCTTGAGCATATTTTCGACAGGTTTTTTCAAGAGGACTCACAAAACAATTCGTATCAGGAAGGTACCGGTATAGGCCTGGCACTTGTAGATGAATTGGTGAAATTACTGGATGGACATATAAAAGTCGAAAGCAAACCGGACCGAGGTACAAAGTTCAGTATTTATCTTCCAATACAGGATAATGCGGAACATAAAGATTTTTCAAAATTATTAAAAGAAGACAAAGATACATCAATACCCAAGGTCTTTAGTGATATTTCACCGGAGGATAAACCGATACTGCTAATTGTTGAAGATAATAGTGATGTTGTATATTATCTGAAAAATATTCTTTCCGGTGATTATAAGATCGAAGTCGGACACAATGGCCAACAAGGTATTGACAAAGCTATTGAAATAATACCGGATATAATAATCAGCGATGTGATGATGCCTGAAAAAGATGGATTTGAACTGTGCGAAATCCTGAAATCTAACGACCTAACAAGTCATATACCGATTATTTTGCTTACAGCCAAAGCAACTGCTCAAGACAGACTTTCAGGGTTTGAACTTGGAGCAGATGCATATTTGAGCAAGCCTTTCAATCAAAAAGAACTGGAAATAAGACTGAAAAAACTTATTGAGAATCGCAACAAACTCCAGGAATATTATGCCAATCTTCATAAGCAAAAGGATGTAAAAGATAAAAAAAGCGAAAAAGAAACGGCTTTTATTACCAAATTAAATCAGATAGTAGAAAAAAATATTCATGATGAAATGTTTGATGTAAACAGACTGAGCAGGGCTATGCTAATGAGTCGCTCACAATTGCACCGCAAGCTCAAAGCCCTGATGGATATATCTCCGGCAGCACTTATAAAAAAGATAAGACTGGAAAAAGCATATAAATTCATCACCGAAACTGATAAACCCATTTCTGAAATAGCCTTTGAACTGGGTTTCACAAGCACTTCATATTTTTCCTTTTCTTTTTCCGAAACCTATGGTATTTCTCCTTCGGAATTAAGGAATAAATCAAAATAGTTTAAGATTAGGAGCTTTCTCGCTATTCAGTGGGACAAGCTCTGATTTTCCGCTCCGTACCGCTTCAAAACAGAAGTATTTTTTTTGACAGGTATCTTCCCCAAAGAAACGTTTCATTTGTTTCAAAGTGCATTAATGCACCCTAAATGAAAGATATTTTCCGTACTTAATTTAATACTTTTGTTGTAACTACTCCGTTAGGGTGCTTTTGAAATGAAGAAATTCAATTTTTTTGTCAAATGAGGCTAATTTTTTGAAGGCATAACTTGTCCCGCAAAAAGGCGGGAGTGGAGCTACGTCAAAAAAAATAGTTGAAATATGACAAAAAAGTGTCTTGTCCTGAAATAGGTTGACTCGAAAAGTCAACAAAAATCAGGATTATGAGAAGAAAAGTAAAACGATTTCCGGACGATGTTGCATTAAAAATAGCGACAGAGTATTTAACCACGAGAGTCTC